>JANOKR010000506.1:0-4004 GCA_031419315.1 Betaproteobacteria bacterium | reverse complement strand
GGGCGCGATGGACTTCATCGAGAAGCCCTTCAAGGAAGAAGAACTGCTCGGTCTGGTCGAGCGCATGCTCGAGCAGGGACGGCTCGCCTTCAGCCAGCACCAGGAGCAGGCCAGCCGTGACGCGCTGCTGTCGCGCCTGACGACACGCGAGGCGCAGGTGCTCGAGCGCATCGTCGCCGGCCGGCTGAACAAGCAGATCGCCGACGATCTGGGCATCAGCATCAAGACGGTCGAGGCGCACCGCGCCAACATCATGGAAAAGCTCAACGCCAACACCGTGGCCGATCTGCTCAAGATCGCCCTCGGCGCGCAGACCCACCGGGCCTGAACCCCACAGCCCATCCCCACCGAGGCCGCCTGACGCGGCCTCGCTTGTTTGTCGCCCCGCTGCACCCTCCCATGCCCGCTCAACTCATCGATGGCAAGGCGCTGTCCGAACAGATCCGCAACCAGCTCGCCGCGCGTGTGGCCGCGCTTTGTGCCGCGGGCCGCCGGCCCGGTCTGGCGGTGATCCTGGTCGGCGACGACGCCGCCAGCGCGGTCTACGTGCGCAACAAGATCAAGGCCTGCCAGGAGCTGGGCCTGCACTCGGCGCCAGAGCTCTACCCCGCAACCCTGAGCCAGGCCGCGCTGCTTGAGCGTGTCGCCGCGCTCAACGCCGACCCGCGCATCCACGGCATCCTGGTGCAGATGCCGCTGCCCAGGCACATCGATCCGCAATCGGTGATCGGTGCCATCGACCCGTGCAAGGATGTCGACGGCTTTTCGGTGCTCTCCGCCGGCGAGCTGATGACCGGGTTGCCGGGCCTGCGGCCAGCCACACCCTACGGTTGCATGAAGCTGATCGAGAGCACCGGCGTGCCCATCAAGGGCAAACACGCGGTGGTCATCGGCCGCAGCAACACGGTGGGCAAGCCGATGGCGCTGTTGCTGATGCAGGCCAACGCCACCGTCACCGTCTGCCACAGCGCCACGCCCGACATCGCGAGCCACACGCGGCAGGCCGACATCGTGGTCGCCGCGGTGGGCCGGCGCAACACGGTGACGGCCGGGATGGTCAAGCCGGGCGCGATCGTGATCGACGTCGGCACCAACCGCAACGAGGCCGGCAAGCTCTGCGGCGATGTCGACTTCGCCGCCGTGCGCGAGGTCGCCGGCTGGATCAGCCCGGTGCCGGGCGGCGTCGGGCCGATGACGATCACGATGTTGCTCGCCAACACCGTGCAAGCCGCGGAGGCCATCGCATGAACCCGCTGCTCGCCAACGATGACTTGCCCGCGTTTGCGCAAATCCGTCCTCTCCACGTGACACCGGCGCTGGAACTGCTGCTGGCCGACACCACAGCCGCGCTGGAGCGCGCCGTGAGCGCCGACGTCGTGCCCGACTACGATGCGCTGTCGATGGTGCTGGACGTGCCCATTGAGCGGCTGTACCGCGCCTGGGGTCATGTGCGGCATCTGCAGGCCGTGGCCGACACACCCGAGCTGCGCGCAGCCTATGCCCAGAACCTGCCGCGCGTGATCGACCTGGGCACGCGGCTGGGTTCCGATGCGCGCCTGTACGCCAAGTACAAGGCCGTGGCAGCGCCAGACCAGCCTGCGCAGCAGCCACCGCTGAGCGCCGCGCGGCGCAAGGCCTTGGCCGATGCGCTGCGCGACTTCGTGCTCGGCGGGGCCGACCTGCAGGGCGCGGCGCACGAGCGCTTTGCCGCCATCCAGGAACGCTGTGGCGTCTTGTCGCAACAGTTCGGTGAGCACGTGCTGGATGCCACCGATGCATTCTCGCTCTACGCCAGCGAAGCAGAAGTGGCTGGCCTGCCCGCCGATGTGCGCCAGGCGGCGCAGGAAGCCGCCAGCGCCGACGCCCGCGAGGGTTTCAAGCTCGGCTTGAAGTCGCCGTGTTACCAACCGGTGATGATGCTGGCCAGCCACCGGCCGCTGCGCGAAGCGATGTTCCGCGCCTACGCCACGCGGGCCAGCGAGCTCGGCGCACCGGCTTTCGACAACAGCAGCTTGATGCGCGAGTTGCTGGAGCTGCGGCTGGAGCAAGCACGCCTGCTGGGTCACGGCAGCTATGCCGAGCTGTCGCTGGTGCCCAAGATGGCAACTTCGCCAACCCAGGTGCTGGCCTTCGTGCGCGACCTGAGCACGCGCGCGCGGCCCTTTGCCGAGCGCGAACTGGCCGAGTTGCGCGAGTTTGCCGCGCAGGAGCTCGGCCTGCCCGATCTGCAGGCCTGGGACCGCGCCTACGCGGCTGAAAAGCTCAAGCAGTCACGCTACGCTTTCAGCAGCGAAGAACTGCGGCAGTACTTCACCGAGCCGCGCGTGCTGGCCGGCCTCTTCCAGCTCGTCGAAACGCTGTTCGGCGTCAATGTCCGGCCCGAAGCAGCACCGGTGTGGCACGAGAGCGTGCGCTTTTATCGTGTCAGCCGGGATGGCCACGACGTGGCCGGTTTCTATCTGGATCTGCACGCGCGCACCGGCAAACAATCCGGCGCCTGGATGGACGGCAGCCGCGCTCGCTGGCGCCGACCCGAAGGCCCGCTGCAGCAGCCGGCAGCACAACTGGTGTGCAACTTTGCGCCGCCGGTGGGCGGCAAGCCCGCGCTATTGACGCACGACGACGTCATCACGCTGTTCCATGAATTCGGCCATGGTCTGCACCACATGCTGACCCAGGTCGAAGACCTGGCGGTATCCGGCATCGCCGGCGTCGAGCGCGACGCGGTCGAGTTGCCCAGTCAGTTCATGGAAAACTTCTGCTGGGAGTGGGAAGCCCTGCAACGCCTGACAGCCCATGTCGACACCGGCGAGCCGCTGCCGCGCGCACTCTATGACCGCATGCTGGCAGCGCGCCACTTCCAAAGCGCACTGGGGCTGTTGCGCCAATGCGAATACGCACTCTTCGACATGCGCGTGCACGCCGAACCGGGTGCCGCTGCCCATGTTCAGCAGATCGCCGACGAAGTCTGCGCCGAAGTGCAGCCCGAGCCTGCGCCGCCCTTCTATCGCTATGCCACCAGTTTTTCGCACCTGTTTGCCGGCGGTTACGCCGCCGGCTACTACGGCTACGCCTGGGCGCAGGTGCTGTCGGCCGACGCCTTCAGCGCCTTCGAGGAAAGCGGCGTGTTCAACGCCGACACGGGGCGGCGTTTTCGCGAGAACATCCTCGAAGTCGGTGGCAGCCGGCCGGCGCTGGAGAGCTTTCGCGCCTTCCGCGGGCGCGATCCGCAGATCGACGCGCTGCTGCGCCACCAAGGACTGACTTGAGCGCAGGGCCCAGGTCGTATAGATTGGCACCTTCGCTTGCGGCCCACCGCTGAAAGGCCCCATGAAACTCCCGCCCGCACCGCGTCTGACCGTCTGCAGCGCAGGCCTGACGCTGATGGTGTGCGCCATGTCGGCGCAGGCCCAGTACAAGGTGGTGCAGCCCGACGGCAGCGTGACCTACACCGACCGGCCGCCCACCAGCAGCAACGCGCGCGTGACGCCGATGTCGGTCTCGGGCGCCCGCGCCGCCGCGGTTGAAGTCGGCCTGCCCAGCGAATTGCGCAACGCGGTGCGGCGCTACCCGGTCACGCTCTACACCGGCGCCGAGTGCCAGCCCTGCGACGCCGGGCGGCGCTACCTGCAGCAGCGCGGCATTCCCTACAGCGAGCGCCGGGTCAGCAGCGAAGACGACGCCGCTGCGCTGGAGCGGCTGGTGGGTGGCCGCACGGTGCCCTCGCTGACGATCGGCGCGCAACCGCTGCGCGGCCTGTCCGAGGCCGACTGGGCGGCCTATCTGGACGTCGCCGGCTATCCACGCGAAAGCCGCCTGCCGCGCGGCTGGCCGACGCCGGAGGCGACACCGCTGGTCGAACGTGCCACGGCGGCCGTGCGCGAGCCCGCGCCGCCGCCGGCGCCAGAGCGTCGCGCGGCCGAGCCCGAATTGCCACCACCATCCACCGGTACCTCGATCCGGTTCTAGGCCGCGGCCTCAGCTCGCGGCGCGCAGCCGCCGCG
>JANOKR010000505.1:0-1971 GCA_031419315.1 Betaproteobacteria bacterium | reverse complement strand
TGGCAATGTGCTCAACATCAGCGCGTCAACACGGAACAAGGAACAGCGTCGCCAGCGGCGGCAAGGTCAAGGTGATCGACTGCGCGCGGCCATGCGCCGCATGCGGCTGCACCAGCAGCGGCCCGGCGCCGTTGCCGACATTGCTGCCGCCGTAAAAGGCAGAGTCGGTGTTCAGCACTTCGCGCCAGGCTGCCGCACCGGAACCCGCACCCGCTCCCGCAGCGGCTCCGGCATTTGCCAAGTCCGGCACGCCGAGGCAAAAACCTTCACGCGGCACCGGCGTCATATTCGCCACCACGATGACCACACCGCCGGCCTCGTCGCGGCGCAGCCAGGAGAACACCGAAGCCTCGCGGTCCTGCGCGTCGATCCACTCGAAGCCGTGGCTTTCACAGTCGAGCTGGTGCAACGCCGGGGTGTCGCGGTACAGGCGGTTCAAGTCACGCACCAGGCGTTGTGCGCCTTCGTGATGGGCATGCTGGAGCAGCCACCAGGGCAGCTCTTCATCGTGGTTCCACTCCGAGCCTTGGGCAAATTCCTGGCCCATGAAAAGCAGCTTCTTGCCGGGGTGGCCCCACATGAAACCGTAATACGCGCGCAAGTTGGCAAAGCGCTGCCATTCGTCACCCGGCATGCGGCCCAGGATCGAGCCCTTGCCATGCACGACCTCGTCGTGGCTGAGTGGCAAAACGAAGTTTTCGCTGAAGGCGTAGACCAGGCCGAAGCTCATCGTGTCGTGATGCCAGCGCCGGTTGATCGGGTCCTCGGCCATGTAGCGCAGGGTGTCGTTCATCCAGCCCATATTCCACTTGAAGTGGAAACCCAGGCCGCCGGCATAGGTCGGTGCACTGACACCGGGGAAGGCGGTGGACTCCTCGGCCACTGTCATCGCCCCCGGGCATTCGGTGCCGATGACTTCGTTGCTGCGTTTGAGCAGCGCGATGGCTTCGAGGTTTTCACGCCCGCCATGCACGTTGGGGATCCACTGCCCGGCATCGCGTGAATAGTCGCGGTAGAGCATCGATGCGACGGCATCAACGCGCAGGCCGTCGACACCCTGACGCTCGATCCAGTACAGCGCGCTGCCGACGAGGAAGTTGCGCACTTCGTGGCGGCCGAAGTTGTAGATCAGCGTATTCCAGTCGCGGTGGAAACCTTCTTTGGGGTCGGCATATTCGAACAGCGCAGTGCCGTCGAACAGCGCCAGACCATGGGCGTCGGAAGGGAAATGTGCCGGCACCCAGTCAAGCAGCAGGCCCAGGCCGTGGTCGTGGCAGGCTTGGACAAAACGCGCAAAACCTTCGGGCGCGCCGAAGCGCGAACTCGGCGCGTACAGGCCCAGGGTCTGGTAACCCCAGCTGCCGTCGAACGGGTGTTCGCTGACCGGCATCAACTCGATGTGCGTAAAGCCGAGGTCGGCGGCATAAGCCGGCAACGCGGCGGCGAGATCGTCCCAGCTGTGGAAGCGGCCATCAGGGTGGCGCCGCCACGAGCCCGGATGGACTTCGTAAATCGAGATCGGCGCGCGGCGTGAATTCGCCGCCGCGCGGCCCGCCGACAGCGCGCGCGCCGGCGGCAGAGGTGCCGCGACCACGCTGGCGTTGTCGGGCCGCATCTGCGCGGCCCGTGCATAAGGGTCGCACTTCAGCGGCAGCACCTGGCCGGCGCTGCTGCGGATCTCGAATTTGTACGCATCACCCGCGCCGACATTCGGGATGAACAGCTCCCAGATGCCCGAGGCGCCGCGCGAGCGCATCGGGTGGCGCCGGCCATCCCAGCCGTTGAAGCTGCCGACGACACTCACCCGCGACGCATTTGGCGCCCAGACGGCAAAGCGCACGCCGGCGATCGTGTAAACGTCTTCACCGACCGTGACCGGGTGTGCGCCGAGCACCTCGAAGGGCCGCAAGTGGCTGCCTTCGCCTAGGTAGTGCAGGTCGTGTTCGCCGATCAAGACCCCGTAGCGGTAGG
>JANOKR010000504.1:0-3625 GCA_031419315.1 Betaproteobacteria bacterium | reverse complement strand
CGCTGGTGTTGTGGCTCGGTGGCATGCTGCTGTCGCCGCAGTTCACGGTCAGCCGCAGCGTCAGCATCAACGCCCCGGCAGACAAGATCTACCCGCTGGTGGTGAGCCCCAAAGAATGGAAACGCTGGAGCGTCTGGAACCAGCGCGACGCGGCGATGAAGATCGACTATTCCGGGCCCGAGTCAGGCGTTGGCGCGGCCTGGGCCTGGACGAGCCCGAGTGAAGGTGACGGCAAGATGACCTTCACCGCCGCCGAGCCCGGCAAGCGTGTCGCCTACGACCTCTACTTTCCCGACTTCGGCACGACCTCGGCGGGTGAGTTTGTATTCGCCGCCGACGCCGGCAGCAACAGCACCCGGGTGACCTGGGTCATGAACGGCAATATGGGCAGCAACCCGTTGTTCCGATGGATGACCCTGTTCGCCGATGGCATGGTTGGCAAGGATTTTGAAGGCGGCCTGGCGAATCTGAAAGCGCTGGCCGAGAAAGGATCCTGATGGCCCTCGTCGAACCCCTGCCCACCGACCACAACGCGCAAGTCGCCGAACTCGCGCGCTTTTTCAACGTCACGCTGGGTTTCCCGCCGAACAGCGTATTGACGATGATGCGCCGGCCGGCGATCGCCCATGCGTTCACCGAGCTCAACCGCGCCGTGATGGCCAACGAAGGCCGCGTCACGAGCGAACTCAAGCGCCTGGTCGGGCATATCGCCAGCCGCATCGCCGGTTGTCGTTATTGCGAAGCGCACACGATCCGCGCCGCGCAGCGGTTTGGTGACGGCGACGGCGCCGACCCGGCGCGGCTGGATGCGGTCTGGGCGTTTCGCAGCAGCCCACTCTTCAACGCCGCCGAACGCGCCGCGCTGGAATTTGCGGCCGCCGCGGCAACCGTGCCGGGCGCGGTGACGCCCGAGATCGCGGCCGAGCTGCGCCGCCATTGGGACGACGGCGAGATCGTCGAGATCACCGGCGTGGTCGCGCTGTTCGGTTTTCTGAACCGCTGGAACGATGCGATGGCCACCGAGCTCGAAGCGCCTGCTGCCGCCGATGGCCGGCGCTGGCTGGCCGGCCAGGGCTGGTCGGCCGGCAAACATCAAGCCAGCCAGGCTTGACTAACTTTCCACCGAAGGCTGAACCCTTGGCACTCAAAGCCACGATCTACAAAGCGCAGTTGCAGATTGCCGATATGGACCGGCAGCTCTACGCCGACCATGCCGTCACGCTGGCGCTGCACCCTTCAGAAACCGAGGAGCGAATGCTTGTGCGCCTGCTCGCTTTTGCGCTGCATGTGCCCAGCGACAACCATCGTGGGGCCTTGCAATTTGCCCGTGGCCTGGCCGACAGCGACGAGCCCGATTTGTGGCAGCACGACCTCACCGGCGTGCTCAGACACTGGATCGAAGTCGGCCAGCCCGACGACCGGCGTTTGCTCAAAGCCTGTGGCCGCGCCGACCGCGTCACGCTGTACACCTACGGCGGCGCGGTGGCGGTCTGGTGGGCCGGCATCGTGAACAAACTGACGCGGCTGAACAACCTGGATGTCTGGCAGATTCCCGCCGAGCAGGCGCAGGCGTTGGCCGCGATGGCGCAGCGCTCGATGCAGTGGCAGATGTCGGTGCAGGACGGCCAGATCTATATCCACGGCGACCGCGACAGCGTCGAGATCACGCCGCAGCGGCTGTTCGGCGCTGCGCCATGAACCTGGTGCTGACAAGCGCCTTCAAGAACGCTGTGACGAACGCCTTGAAAAACGCCAAGAAACCCTATTTGCTGCGCCGCCTCGGCGCGCTATTGCTGATGACCACGATGCACCACCCAGCCGCGCTTGCCGCCGACAGCACCACCAACCCCGCCAATCCCACCGACCCCTATCTCTGGCTCGAAGAAGTGCAGGGCGAAAAGCCGCTCGCCTGGGCCCGCGAGCGCAATGCGCAGGCGCGCCAGCGGCTCGAAGCCTGGCCGGAGTTTGGCGCGACCAAAGACAAACTCCGCGAGATCCTCGACTCGCGCGACCGCATCCCGATGGTTGCGCGGCGCGGCGCGTTTTTGTTTAACTTCTGGCGCGACGCCGCCAACCCGCGTGGCCTTTGGCGGCGCACGACGCTGGCCGAATACCAGAAGGCGCAGCCGGCCTGGGAAACGCTGCTCGACCTCGATGCGTTGGCCAAGTCGGAGAACGAAAACTGGGTCTGGGGCGGCTCGACCTGCCTGGGGCCTGCCTACGATCGCTGCTTGGTCAAACTTTCGCGCGGTGGCGCCGACGCCAACGTCGTGCGCGAGTTCGACACGCGCGAAAAACGCTTTGTCGAAGGTGCCGCGTTCAACGTCGCCGAGGCCAAGACCAGCGTCGACTGGATCGATGCCGACACGATTTATATCGGCAGCGATTTCGGCGCCGGCTCGTTGACCCAGTCAGGCTATCCGCGGGTCATCAAACGCTGGCAACGCGGCCAGACGCTGGTGAATGCAGTCACGGTGTTTGAAGTCCGCGAGTCGGACGTGTCGGCGTCGGTGTCGGTCGACCGCACGCCGGGCCACGAGCGCACCGTCTTCGGCCGTTCGCCGGATTTCTGGACCAGCGAAGAATCGCTGCTCGGGCGCGACGGCAAGCTCAAGGTGCTGCAAAAGCCGGCCGACGCGCAGCTCAGTTTTTGGTACGGGCAGGCGCTGTTGTCGCTGCGCAGCGACTGGGTGCAAGGTGTTGGCAAGGCCAAAGTCACCTGGCCCAAGGGCTCGCTGCTGGCGGCCGACGCAAAGTCTTTTATCGCCGGCAAGCCGCGATTCACGGCGCTCTTCACACCCACCCCGACGCGCTCGCTGGATGGCTTTGTGACGACCCGCCATACGGTGCTGCTGACCGTGCTCGACAACGTTGCCGGGCGCTTGCAGGAGCAACGATTTGATGGCCGCAGGTTCACGCTGCGCGAGGTCCGCGCGCCATTCCCCGGCACGTTGAGCGTGCAGAGCCTGCACGATCCGCTGCTCGACTCGCTGCCCGACGTGCGGCAAATCACCGACCCGCTGGCCGAGAGTTATCTGCTCAGTTATGCCGACTTTCTGACGCCGGATTTCTTGCAGCTCGCGCGCACCGGCAGTGATGCGCGGCAGCCGCTCAAAGCCCGGCCGGCGTTTTTCGACACCACCGGCCTGAAGGTCGAGCAACGCTTTGCAACGTCCAAAGACGGCACCCGCGTGCCGTACTTCGTGGTCTGGCCCAAAGGCGCGGTGGCCGACGGCAACAACCCGACCCTGCTCTACGGCTATGGCGGCTTCGAGCAGAGCATGCAGCCCTGGTACTCGGCGGCGTTTGGCAGCGCCTGGTACGGCCGCGGTGGCGTGCTCGTGGTGGCCAATATCCGCGGCGGCGGTGAATTCGGCCCGGCCTGGCACCAGGCCGCGCTCAAGGCGAATCGGCAGAAGAGTTTTGACGACTTCGCGGCCGTGGCCGAAGACTTGATCAAGCAGCGCATCACCAGCCCGCGGCATCTCGGCATCGAGGGCGGCAGCAATGGAGGCCTGCTCGTCGGCGCGGTGATGTTGCAGCGGCCAGAGCTGTTTGGCGCGGTGGTCTGCGCGGTGCCCTTGCTCGATATGCAGCGCTATCACAAGCTGCTCGCCGGCGCGAG
>JANOKR010000503.1:0-8083 GCA_031419315.1 Betaproteobacteria bacterium | reverse complement strand
CACACGCATCCTCGCCCGCGCTTGGCTGGGCGTGATCTGGCGCGCCTGGACCGACCACAAACCCTATGACCCTGCGCTTCACAACGCAGCCCTGAAGCTCGCTACTGGCGGGGGAGGTTGACACCGGATGTCTCATGCCGCGGCCACGCGCGCGACCAGCTCACGCGCAAATTCGACGTAAGCCTGCGCGCCTTTGGACGCCGGGTCGAACACCACTCCGGGCTGGCCGTAACTCGGCGCTTCGGCCAGACGCACATTGCGCGGGATCACGGTTTCAAAAACCTTCGGCCCGAAGTGCGCCTTGAGCTGTTCGCTGACCTGAGTTTGCAGCGTGATGCGCGGGTCGAACATCACCCGCAGCAGGCCGATCACGCTGAGTTCGCGGTTCAGGTTGGCGTGCACCTGCTTGATCGTATTGACCAGGTCCGACAAACCCTCAAGGGCGAAATACTCACACTGCATCGGCACGATGACACCCTGCGCGCTACACAGGCCGTTCAAGGTGAGCAGGCTCAGCGACGGCGGGCAGTCGATGAGCACAAAATCGTAGTCGGCGGCAACGGCGGCCAGCGCATTGCGCAGACGCAGGTTGCGGTGATCCAGCGCCACCAGCTCGACCTCGGCGCCGGCCAGTTCGCGGTTGGCGCCGAGCACGTCGTAGCCGCCTTTTTCGCTGCGCCGGCGGGCATCGGTGATGGCCGCTGATTCGAGCAGGACGTCGTAGATGCTGAGCTCGAGTTTGCGTTTGTCGACACCCGAGCCCATCGTCGCATTGCCCTGCGGGTCGAGATCGACGACGAGCACACGCTGGCCGACCTTGGCCAGCCCGGCCGCCAGATTGACGGTGGTCGTGGTCTTGCCGACGCCGCCTTTTTGATTGGCGATGCAAAAGACCCGGGATGTCGCTGCCGGCGGGCTCATCGGACTGTCTTCGTGCTGCGCACTCTGGAATTCGCCTGGGGGCGGCCCGGCGCGCTCATGAACTGGCGAGCTTGATGCCGAAGGCAACGAGGCAGGCGCCGGCCGAGCGCTCCAGCCATCGAGCCAATGACTTGTGAGCCTTCACTCTCGCGCCAACCGCTGTGGCGGCTGCACATAGCGCCAGGCCGTAGGCGGCCGTGATGAGGGCGATCGTGGCCGCCATCGCGGCAAAAGTGGTCAGGCCTCGATGTTGGGCGGGGTCGATGAAGAGCGGAAAAAAGGCCATGTAAAAAACGATGGCCTTAGGGTTGAGCAAGGTGATGACAAAGGCCTGGCGCGCGTAGCGGCGCGGCTCGATGTGCACCGGCGAGGCGGCTTGGCCGGCCCGCGCGAAGATCAGCCGCAGGCCCATCCACGCGAGGTAAGCCGCGCCGAGATACTGGATCGCCTTGAACCAGGCCGGGTGGGCGTTGAGTACCGCGGCGACCCCGGCCACCGCGAGCCACATCAGCACCTGGTCACCGGCGATGATGCCGGCGGTCGCCGCAGCGCCGGCCAGCAGCCCGCCTTTGCCGGTCGATGTCAGCAGCGCAAAGGTGCCCGGCCCCGGCAAGGCCAGGAAGACCAGGATCGCGGCGCAAAAGGCGCCGTAGTCGGCGATGCCAAACATCATCGGGATCGTGCTCGGTGGGGGCCTGATTGGTGCGGCGTGTGTACGACGTCGGGCGCGGTCAGCGGGCCAGCGGCGCCTGGCGGTGCAGCTCAAGCCGGCCGAGGTCGGTGTAGCCTTGAGTGACCAGTTTCGAGCGTATCGCAGATTCATCAGCGGCGGCCAAGACGGGCTGACGAGAGAGCACCCAGAGGTACTCGCGGGTCGGCTCGCTGACCACGGCATAGCGGCCATCGTCGGCCAGCTGAATGACCCAGTAACGGCCCCAGCCGACAGGCAGCCAGCGCAGCGCGGCGGGCAGAAAACTGACCTCCAGCCGCGCCGGTGTCAGGCGTTGACCTTCGATGACGCCAGTCGGGCGTGCCAGGCCGGCAGCGTCGTCCCAGCTGCCATCGGCGAGGCGGCAGCGGTTGGTGACGTCGACGGTACCGTCGGCGCGCAGCCGGTAGAGGGCGGTGGTGTGGCTGACACATTGGCGCTGAAACCGGTTTGGGAACAGCGCGACCTGGTACCAGGTGCCCATATATGCCGTGACGTTGAGTGTGGGCAACGACTGCAGCGCAGGCGCCGGACTCTGATCTTGGCTGAATGCCGCAGACGGCGACAAGGCCAGCACCGCGACGCTGAGGAGCAGAGTGGCAGGCCGCTTCGACAGCCTCGACAACGTCGATCGTGTTGTTGGCGGCGTTGTCCGGGGCGGACACCGCAGCTTTTGCGACACCGACCGGTGGCGGGTTTCCATGCTCATGCTCGTCCCCGGGGACGCATCCACACCAGGCAGCGCTGCGCATCCAGGTTGGCGACGCGCAGCGGTTTCACGTGAAACACCTCGACGTCGGCGGGCAGCGCGGCGACCTCGTCGTCGGGCGCCCTACCCTTCATCGCCATCCAGGCGCCGCCCGGGGCAATGATTTGCCGGGATGCAGCCACGAAGTCGGCCAGCGTCGCAAAAGCGCGCGACGTGATCAGGTCGAAAGGTTCTGTCGGGCGCAGGTCTTCGACGCGCGTGTGTTCGGCATGCAGATTGGGCAGCGACAACTCGCCGGCGACATGGCGGATGAACGCGGCCTTCTTGCCCACCGAGTCGACACAGGTCACGTCGAGTTGGGGCGCCATGATGGCGATGATCACGCCGGGAAGCCCGCCGCCACTGCCAACATCGAGCAGACGTTGGCCGGGGTGGCTGGCCAGATGGCGCAGCAGCGGCGGCAGTACGGCAAGGCAGTCGGCCAGGTGGTGGGTCAGCATCTGCGCCGGGTCGCGGATGGCAGTCAGGTTATGGGTTGTATTCCAGCGCGCAAGCAGGTTCAGATAGGCGCCGAGCGCCTGGGCATGTTCGCTGCTGACTGGCTCGCCCAGGGCACTTTCAGCGGCCGCGGCCACCTGATCGACGCTCACCGGCGTCATGCGCTGGCCAAATCCGGTGCCGCAGCCGCGCCTGCGCGCGCCCGCCCTTTTTTCAGGTGCACGAGCAGCAAGGAAATTGCCGCTGGTGTCATGCCGGACAGTCGCGATGCATGCCCCAATGTTTCTGGCCGGTGTTTGATGAGCTTCTGCCGGACTTCAAACGACAGCGCTTTGACTGCGTCGTAGTCCAGGTCGGGCGGCAGTTTCAGGTGCTCGAAGTGCGCGGCGCGGGCGACTTCTTCATGCTGCTTGTCGATATAGCCAGCGTATTTGGCCGAGATTTCGATTTGTTCGATCACCGAGGCAGCTAGCGCATCGCCTAGATCGGCGGTCAACGTTTCACGTGAAACGGCGACATCGGGCCGCGCTGCCGCCGCGACTTCGGCAACGATATCAAAGCCGACGCCAGGGCGGCGAAGCAGGTCCAGCAGCGTATGTTCATGCTCAAGCGCTTTGCCCAGCAGGCGCTCGGCGTCGTCGGCTTTGAGCGTGCCGGGATGAACCCAAGCCGATTTGAGCTTCTGGGTTTCACGTGAAACAGCGTCGCGCTTGCGGTTGAACGCCGACCAGCGGGCATCGTCGACCAGCCCGAGTTGGCGGCCGGCCTCGGTCAGCCGCATATCAGCGTTGTCCTCGCGCAGCTGGAGGCGGAACTCGGCGCGGCTGGTGAACATGCGGTAAGGCTCGGTCACGCCGCGGGTGATCAGGTCGTCAACCAGCACGCCCAGGTACGCTTGCTCGCGTCCGGGCAGCCAGGCGGGCTGCTCGCGGGTCTGCAGTGCGGCGTTCAGGCCGGCGAAAAGCCCCTGCGCAGCGGCCTCTTCGTAGCCAGTGGTGCCATTGATCTGGCCGGCAAAAAACAACCCGCCGATGCTGCGCGTCTCGAAGTTCGAGCGCAGTTCGCGCGGGTCGAAATAGTCGTACTCGATGGCGTAACCGGGCCGCAGGATGTGCGCGTTCTCAAGCCCTGCGATCGACTGCACCGCGGCGATCTGCACGTCAAACGGCAGCGATGTCGAAATGCCGTTCGGATAAAACTCGTGTGTGCTCAGGCCCTCGGGCTCAAGAAAGATCTGGTGGCTGGTCTTGTCCGCAAATCGGTTCACCTTGTCTTCGATGCTCGGGCAATAACGCGGGCCGACACCTTCGATGACGCCGGTGAACATTGGGCTGCGGCCAAAGCCGCTGCGGATGATCTCGTGGGTGCGCTCATTCGTGTGCGTGATCCAGCAGGGCACCTGGCGCGGGTGCTGCGAGGCAGTGCCCAGAAAGCTGAATACCGGCACCGGGCTCAGGTCACCCGGTTGCTCTTGCAGGCGCGAAAAATCGATCGTGCGCCCGTCCAGCCGCGGCGGCGTGCCGGTCTTGAGCCGCCCCTGCGGCAGCTTCAATTCTTTGAGCCTCGCTGAGAGCCGCACCGCCGGCGGGTCGCCGGCGCGCCCGGCGCTGTGGTTTTCCAGGCCGACGTGGATGCGGCCGTCGAGAAACGTGCCGGCGGTCAGCACCACCGTGCGCCCCGCAAACCGAACCCCGGTCTGCGTCACCGCGCCGACCACGCGCCCGCCTTCGACGACGAGGTCGTCGACCGCGGCCTGGAACAGCCACAGGTTCGGCTGATTTTCCAGCCGCTGGCGGATCGCGGCCTTGTACAAAACACGGTCAGCTTGCGCGCGTGTGGCACGCACGGCCGGGCCCTTGGAGCCGTTGAGGATGCGGAATTGGATCCCGGCTTCGTCGGTGGCCGCCGCCATCGCGCCCCCGAGGGCGTCGATTTCCTTGACCAGATGGCCCTTGCCGATGCCGCCGATCGACGGGTTGCAGCTCATCTGGCCCAGGGTCTCGATGTTGTGCGTCAGCAGCAACGTCGCGCAGCCCAAACGCGCAGCGGCCAGCGCGGCCTCGGTGCCGGCATGGCCGCCACCGACAACGATGACGTCAAAACTCTTTGGGAACAAGACAAACACGGGGCTGGGCCTCGCTGCGCGTAACCCTTGATTTTAAGTGCCGGCGGCGGATTCTGGCGGCTCGGCTGGTGAGTGGCCGGGGCCGATTTTGCGATCGAAACGGGACTGATGTTAGCGCTAACATGAAGGATGTTCACGCAACGACCCCATCCCGCGCACCGACAATCCCGCGATGGACTGCCGCCCCGTCTGCGGCGCGTGTTGCACCGCGCCTTCGATCAGCTCGCCGATCCCCGGCATGCCCCGCGGCAAGCCGGCGCTGGTGCGCTGTGTGCAACTCGACGATCAGCAGCGCTGCCGGCTGTTCGGGCGGCCCGAGCGGCCAAAGGTCTGCACGTCTCTGGTGCCCACGCCGGAGATGTGCGGCGGCAGCCGCGAACAGGCGATCCGTTGGTTGTCAGCATTGGAAAAAGAAACGATCCCCGAAAGCCGGCGCTAACTTCAACCGCATCCCAGCTGCAACCCAGACGCAGCCCAACCGCGATTCAACCACGAGGCAAGACGACCATGTCGCGCCCCCCGCCGCACTGACCGCTGCGTCATTTCAACGCCGCCGCGCGCAACGTGCGGGCTACGAACCAGATACAAGTTGCCGCGAGCAAGGCGCTGACCAGCATCGGCACCAGCACATCCGGCGCCGTCAAGGCCTCGCCTTTGAGCACCCGGCTCATCAGCGTGATCTGCGCCAGCGCCGGCACCCACAGATGCCAGGGCGCCTCGCCGCTCTGGTTGAACAGCGTCACCAGCGGCAGCATCGACACACCCAGCACGACGATGGTCGCGTTCGCCTGCGCTTCTTTGAAGGTCTTGCAGCGGATCGCAATCGCCATCAGCAGCGCCGACAGCGCGCCGGCCAGCGGCAGCAGCAGCAGCAAGAACTGCCCCGCCTCGCCGGGGCCGAAGCGGAACATCGCCGACAGCGTTTCGCTGCGCAACAACCATTGCCCGGGCAAGAAGCTGAAGCAGCTCAACACCGCGATCAGCATGCCCACGCTGGCGACGGCGCCCCATTTGCCGATGACGATCGCGCCGGGTGTCGCCGGGTTCATCAGCAGCGGTTCCAGCGAGCCGCGTTCGCGCTCGCCGGCGGTGGTGTCCAGGGCAGCGTTCAAGGCGCCGTAGAGCACCGCCATCAGCACAAAAAACGGCACGATGCCGGCCAGCTGCGCGGCGCGCGTGGCGGGGTCGGCGAGATCGCGGTCTTCGATCTGGGTCGCGGTCAGCGCCGCCGGCGAAACCCCGCGCACTGCCAGCCGCAGCATCGCCTGCTCCTGGTTGAAGCCGCGCAGCAATCGGCCGACGCTTCTGGCGCCGCTTTGTGCGCGCTGGTTGGCGGCGCTGCTGACAACTTCGATCACCGGCGTCTCGCCGCTGGCCAACTCGGTCTCGAAACCGGCGCGGATCACGAGCACCGGGTCGCCGAGTTTGCTGTCCTTGAGCTGAGCCTCGTAGTCCGCCGGCGCGTCGCGGATGGTGTACGTCTGGCGCTCCAGATAGTTGCGCAGCGTCGGCGCGTGCTGGATGCCGGCAACGACGACCTCACGCGCCTCGGCGCGTTTTTCGACCCCCGAGACGAGCGCTGAAATGAGCACCAGCACCAGCGGCCCGATCGCCACTGAACTCAGCAGCACCATCACCAGCGTGCGCCGGTCGCGCAGCGCGTCGAGCAGCTCCTTGCGAAAAACCGCGATGATGGTTTTCATGCCGATGCCCCCGTGCTTGCACCAGCACCGCCACCCGACCCGCTGCCCGGCCCAGCACCTTGCCCGGCACCCGAAGTGCCACCCGCCGCGCCACCCGATGCACGCTCGTCGCTGGTGAACGCCAGCTTCACAAACGTCTCTTCAAAATCGCGCTCGCCGGTGCGTGCCGACAGCTCGGCCACGGTGCCCGCGGCGACGGTGCGGCCATGCGAGACGACAACGACCTGGTCACACAGCCGCTCGACCTCTTGCATGATGTGGGTCGAAAAAACGATGCACTTGCCCTCGACATCGCGCAGCCGTCGCAGCGCCTCGCGCAGCGACCGCGTGGCGAGCACATCGAGGCCGTTGGTCGGCTCATCCAGGATGATGTTCGGCGGGTTGTGCACCAGCGCGCGGGCGAGCGCAGTTTTCATGCGCTCGCCCTGGCTGAAACCTTCGCAGCGGCGGTCGAGCAGCGGCGTCATGTCCAGCGTGTGCGCGAGCGCCTCGGCACGGGCATTTGCGGCCGCGTCGGGCATGCCGTGCAGGCGAGCGTAATAAACGATATTTTCACGCGCGCTCAAGCGGGTGTAGAGGCCACGCGAATCCGACAAAACGCCCATCCGCGCCAGCGCCTTGGCGGCGTCGGTGGCAACATCGATGCCGTCCACCGTGATCCGCCCGGCGTCCGGCGTCAGCAGCGCGGCGACCATGCGCAGCGTCGTTGTCTTGCCGGCGCCGTTGGGCCCCAGCAGGCCGGTGATGCAGCCGTCGGCGGCCGTGAAATCGACCCCCGCGACGGCATTCACGGTGCGCGCTTTTTTGCCGCGGCCCTGGGTGAATGACTTGCTCAGCCCTTCGATGTGGATCATTTTTTTGCGCCTTCGGTGGGCTTGCGCGCAGCCGGGCCGACCGGCACAAACGCTGGCGGCCGCGGGATCGCCTGGGCGCAGTTCGCGTCGACCTGCATCGCGGCCGGGTTGTCCTCGGCGTCGAAAAAGCGGAACAGCACATCGCGCATGCAGCCGATGGCCATCACGCCGTGGCCGGCGTTGGGCACCACAACATGGCGCGCCAGCGCACCGAGCGCCTTGGCGCTGCGCTCGCCGTGGCGTGGCGGGGTCACCGGGTCGATGCCGCCGGACAGCACCAGCGTCGCCGCGGGTGCCGGTGGCATCTCATAAAAAGCTGGCGGTACCATGCCGCGCGGCCAATCGGCGCAGGCCTTGCGGTAGAGGTCGGTGAAACTCTCGCCGAAGTCGGGCCCGGGCCGGTCGGTTGTCTGCGCCAGGCGTGGCATGTCTTCGGCGCAGACCACCGACAGGTGCATGCCCATCGCCAGCCTGGTCGCGCTGTCGCGCCCGCCGGACATCGCCCCGGCAATGCCGAGCAGCGGCGTGAAACGCCCCTGCGCCGCCTGGCTCACCGCATGCGGC
>JANOKR010000502.1:0-1568 GCA_031419315.1 Betaproteobacteria bacterium | reverse complement strand
GCCGGCGCCACCGCCTTCACCGGCGCCTTGCCCGCCAACGGCGCATTCGGGTCCCAGGTTTTGTTGCGCTCGGACTCCGCGGCGTCCTGTTCGGCGGTGCGTTGCGGCACCTTGTTCACAAAAGGCACCGGCACCTTGGTCACGTACAGCGCAACACCCAGCGCAAGCGCCAGCCCGATGAGCAGGCCGACGATCAGGCCAACGACAAAACCACCACGTTCAGACTGGATCATTGTTCACTCGCCGTGGCGGCGCCTGGTGACGGTTCGCGGCCCATCGAATCCGGCGCGCTGACCCCGAGCAGCGCCAGCGCATTGCGCAGCACCTGGCGCACGGCGGCGAGCAGCGCGATGCGCGCGCGCGCCAGCGCCACATCGTCGACGAGGAAGCGCTCGGCCGCGTAGTACGAATGGAAGGCCGCGGCCAGCTCGCGCAGATAAAAGGCGACATCGTGCGGCGCCAACTCGGCCGCGGCGCGCGTGAGCATGGCCGGGTACTCGGCCAGCTTGAGCATCAGCGCACTTTCACTCGGCGCGGTCAGCAGCGCCAGGTTCGCCTGCGCCAGCGCCGCGTCGTCCCCACCCCATTGGCTGACGACCGAGCAGATGCGGGCATGGGCGTACTGCACGTAAAAAACCGGGTTTTCGTCGTTGGCCTTGAGCGCCAGATCGACGTCGAAGACAAATTCGGTATCGGCCTTGCGGTGGGCCAGGAAAAAGCGCACCGCGTCGCGGCTCGTCCAGTCGATCAGGTCGCGCAGGGTCACGTAGGCGCCGGCACGTTTGGAGATCTTCACCTCCTGTCCGCCGCGCATCACCGTGACCATCTTGTGCAGCACGTAGTCGGGGTATCCCGCGGGCACGCCGGCGCCTGCGGCCTGCAAGCCGGCGCGCACCCGTGCGACGGTGCCGTGGTGGTCGCCGCCCTGCACATTGATGACCTTGACGAAACCCCGCTCCCATTTGTGCAGGTGGTAGGCCACGTCGGGCACGAAGTAGGTGAAGCTGCCGTCGGATTTGCGCATCACGCGGTCTTTGTCGTCGCCGTAGTCGGTGGTGCGCAGCCACAGCGCACCGTCGCGCTCTTCGGTCTTGCCGGATGCGACCAGGCGCTGAACCGCCGCGTCGACGCGGCCATGGGTATACAGCCCCGACTCGAGGTAGTAGTGATCGAAACGCACCCCGAAGGCCTGCAGGTCGAGATCCTGTTCGTGGCGCAGGTAAGCCACCGCAAACTGCCGGATGCTGTCGAGATCGCTGATGTCGCCTGATGCGGTGAACTCGCGGTCGTCGGCGCGCACGGTCTTGCCGGCCAGGAAGTCGGCCGCGATATCGCCGATGTAGTCGCCGTTGTAGGCCGCTGCGGGCCAGGCGGCGTCGCTCGGGCGCAGGCCCTGGAGCCGCGCCTGGACCGACGTGGCCAGGGTGGCGATCTGGACCCCGGCGTCGTTGTAATAAAACTCGCGGTGCACCTGCCAGCCCTGGGTGGCGAGCAGGTTGCACATCGAGTCGCCCAGAGCCGCCTGCCGGCCATGCCCAAGGTGCAGCGGGCCGGTCGGGTTGGCCGAG
>JANOKR010000501.1:0-1702 GCA_031419315.1 Betaproteobacteria bacterium | reverse complement strand
GCGTGTTCGGCGTGAACTTGAGGTCGCGCGTAATCAGGCGCTGCGCCTGGTTCTTTCCGTCGTTCAGCTCAGCTAGGTTTATCTGCATGGCTTGACCACGGCGCACAAACAGACGAACCGTACGCGGAATCGCAGCGAAGTCCTCGGGCGTGAGGGTGCGAAACGACTGCTCGATCGGCGGCACTGCCGGAGGTTTCGGAAAGAAGAAGACGGCGACCGGCGTTTTGAACTTCTCGGCCATCTGCTCGACCTGGGCGTAGGTCGGCAGCGCCTCCCCTGCCTCCCAGGCGGCAATCTTCTTGAGGACGCGGCTCGCGTCCTCCATCGAGTAGCCGGCACGCTCACGCGCCCACTGCACGACAGCGGGGGTGACCGGCAGTCCTTCCTTCACTTCCGCCATGTCAACGACCTTCGCCTAGCTCCACAGACACAGTCACAGTGCGCTTACTGAACAATTCGCGCGGCGCCTTAGCCAAGCATTTTGCATGACACCGCGCGAGCCGCTGGCTGACCACTCTAGCCAAGGCTCCGAAGCACTTGAGAGACTGCAGTTCAACCCTCAGCGGCCAACCGACGGAGTTCGTCGACAGACCGCACCTGGCCGCGACCGGCACACCCAACGCGACTCACCGCAAAAACAACCCGCCATTCAGATCCAGCGTGGCACCGACAAAAAACCCGCCGCGGTCGGAGGCCAGCAGCGCCACGGCCGCGGCCATCTCTTGTGCTTCGGCGAAGCGGCCGATCGGCACGCGGGCCTTGATCGCGGCGATCTGCTCGGGTGTCAGCCGGTCTTTGGCGGTTGACGTGGGCCCGGGCGAGATCGCGTTCACCGTCACGCCGTGCGGGGCGAGCAGCAGCGCGAAATACTTGGTCAGCATGATGGCGCCGGCCTTCGCCGCGGCGTAGTGCGCCGATGCGACGGTGCCACCGTTCTGGCCGGCCAGCGACGTGACGTTGACGATGCGCCCATAGCCTTGAGCCTGCAGCACTGGCCCGAAAACCTGGCAGCTCGTGAATACGCTGCGCATGTTGACGGCGACCACGTCGTCGAACTCGTCGGGCGTGATCTCCGCCACGGGCGTACGTTTGGCCCAGCCGGCGTTGTTGACGACGATGTCGATGCGGCCCCACGCCGCGAGCAGCCGGTCGCGCGCGGCCTCGAAGTCGTCGAGCTTGCGCACGTCGAGTTTCAGCGCGATGGCGCGCTCGCCCAATGCCGCGGCCGCCGACTGCGCCGCTGCGAAGTCGATGTCCGCCAGCGCGACACAAGCGCCGCCGCCGTGCAACTCGCGCGCGATGGCCTCGCCGATGCCGCGCCCGGCGCCGGTGACCAGCGCGTGCTTGCCGCTGAAGTCAAAGCTCTTCACGGTGTGCCCCTGCGCGCGGCCGTTGCGCAGCGCGTGCACCCAGTCGCAGCGAGCTTTCACCGCGACACCGCTGGCCGGGTCGGTGGCAAGGCAAGACACCTCGGCTTGGCCACTGCCCAGCAGTGCGGCCAGCTCCGGCACCGCCCGCCAGGCCTGGCGCTGGGCATTGGCGGTGACCATCTGCTCGCGGTGATGATCTCCACGCCGGCTGGCTGCGCAGAGGCCCAGGCCTTGCCGTCGTTCGTGCGCAGGTTCAGCCCCTCGGGCCGCACGACCGGGCCGCATGATCGTTGTCAATCTGTGAACGAACGATTACAGTGGGTCCATGCGGC
>JANOKR010000500.1:0-7333 GCA_031419315.1 Betaproteobacteria bacterium | reverse complement strand
GGATCTGCGCCTTGGTGGCCGTCGCGCTGATGACGCCGAAGCTCGCGGCGATATCCTGCGTCGTGATCACGCGCGTCGAGATGCCTTGCGCGATCTTGTGCGTGCGCAAGGTATTTGCCGCGGCGACAAAGTTCGGGTGCGTGACGATCAGGAACCGCGAGCCGAACAACAGCGGGTTGATCGTGATGCCAATCGGTGCGCAGGCCAGGCGCTGGGCGAACTGCTGGTTCAGCGTGTACTGCAGGCCGGCGATCGGCAAGCGCTCGACATAGCGGTCGATCGAATCGTGGTGCTCGGCCAGCTTGGGCTCGGCCAGGCGGTCGAGCGTAAAACACTCACCCGCCGCGTGATGGATCGTCACACGGTAACTCGGGTGATGGCTCAGCACACCCTGGCCGGGGTCGTAGCCAAATGGCGAAAACTTGAAGCTCTCGACGTTGGCATCGCCCTTGGAAATGGCATTCGTGCCGAGCAGCTCCATCATCCCGCGGCCGCCGCGGGCCCAGGTGTCGGAGTTGAACTCCCATTTCGGCGCTTCACGATCGTAGCGGTTCGCGGTCTCCGCGGGCTGCACCGGGAACATGCGCGCCTGGATGAAAATCCGGTCGCCTTCGGGCTGGATGCTGATGTCGTGGTTCTTCAGGTCCAGCGGCAGTGCCAGCGGGAAGCCGATCACCGGCAACTCGGGCAGGCCGCGCTGGTCGCTGCCGACACCGCCCTGGCTCAGATCACGCTGGGAAAAGCGCTGGAATCGCCCTGAAGGGGTGTCGACGTCTTCGAGTTTCGGGCTCGGCACGGTCACACGCAGCACCGTCGCGCGGGTGCCCTGCTCGATCACTTCGACCGACAAGGCGGTCGCCTGCTGAACGGCCAGCGTCAGTAGCGCTGCGGCCAGCGCGGTGGGGGTCAATCTGGGTTTCATCGGTCGCTCCCTGGCATGCACCGGGCCCACTGCCTCGACGGCAGTCGGGCTCTCGGGGTCACCGGTGCAGGCAAGGTACTCAGGGAGAACCTTGGATACAAGCTTCAATCTAGGGTTACCACCTAACGGTAGGGGCGTAGGCCCCCACAGATGGCAGGCCGCCATAGGCAGTCGAAACGAGACTCGTCGAAGTCGTCGGCGTCGACGCCTCAGCGGCGTGCCGGCAGCAGGCGTTGCACCAGCGGGTGCAGCACTTTTTTCTCGGTGCCGATGGCAAAGAACTGCTCATCAACGCCGTCGCAAGGGCCGACCAGCTTGACTTCGTAGTGCGCCAACAGGTCGTCGTGCACGAAGCTCGCCGCCGGGAATACGCCCATGCCGCCGGCACCGAAAGTCTTGAGCAATGCGCTGTCTTCAAACTCGCCGGCAATGCGCGGCTGAATGCCGTGCCGCTCGAACCACTGGTCCAGTCGCAAGCGCACCGCCGCGTGGGTCGTCGGCAGGACCACTGGCACGGTCTGCAGCGATTGCGGGAAGCCGCGGCGCGCCGCCGCATGCAGCGCCCGTGGTGCGTACCAGGCCAGCGGCGACGACCCCAGCGCGTGGCTGTAGACCTTGAGGTTGGGGTTGGACGCCGGCGCGCGGTCGGCCAGAACGACGTCGAGCCGGTGCAAGGCCAGGTCGGCAAGCAGGCCGTCAAACTCATCGACATGGCCGAGCAGGCGCAGGTTCGGCTCATCGAGCACCGGCAGCAAGAGGCGGTGCACGACCAGCTTGGGCAGCGCATCGGAGATGCCCACCGCCAGCCGCACCGCGGGTGAACTCGCCGCGTCGCGCACGGCGGCAGGCAGTTGTTCCCCCAGCTGAAAGATCTGGTCTGCCTGGTGCATTGCCGCAATGCCGGCATCGGTGAGCACCAGGCCGCGGCCGGCGGGGCGCAGCAAGCTGCAGCCGAGTGACCTTTCGAGCTCGCGCACCTGCGCGCTGACAGTCTGCACGGCCATGCCAAGGCGGGCTGCGGCCCGCGCAATGCCACCTTCCTTGGCCACCACCCAGAAGTAGTACAGGTGCCGGTAGCTGAATTTCATGCTCATCGAAACATTCCCGTTTTCACGAAGTGTCTGTCTTTGATTGTCTTCTTTTTCAGAACCTCGATAGACCCTAGAGTCCGGCCCTGTTCCCCCAACCGATGGAGTCCCGCGATGCAAGTGCTCTTCGAAACCCGCGATCCGCAAGCCGCCCAACTGCGTGAGATGGCTGTACGCCGCGTGCGCTTCGTGATCCGCCGTCTGGCCTGGCTGGTGCCGTGTGCGCGCATCCAGATGGAAGACGTGAACGGGCCGCGCGGCGGTGTCGACAAACGCTGCCAGGTCGAGCTCAAGACCGAGGGCCAGGGCACGGTCGTGATCACGTCGCTCGCACGCGACTGGCGCACGGCGCTGGATACGGCGCTGTCGCGGGCGGCGCGCGCCATCGTGCGCGGTTGCCAGCGCAGCCGCGAGCCAAGCCACATCCACCCGCGCGTGCAGCTGCAGGACCAGCGCGCCGGGCGCTGAGCGGCCGCGTACCGCCAGCGACTGACCACCCAACGCCGATCACCCATTGGACATCCATATGCAATGCCCCACCTGCACCAACATCGCCCTGCTGATGACCGTTCGTGAGGGCGTCGAGATCGACTACTGCCCGCAGTGCCGCGGCGTCTGGCTCGACCGCGGTGAACTCGACAAGCTCATCGACCGCGCGGCCTCGCCGCCCATCGGCAGCCGCGCCGACGCAGCACATCAGCCGGCGCATCAACCTGCTCAGCGCCAGTCGTACGCGTCGCGGTCGCCGGACTTCGTCGACTCAGACTACCGCGGCAACGCCGGCTACCCGGCGCGGCGCAAGAAGTCCTGGCTCAGCGACATCTTCGACTGAGCGCGCGGCGCCATGGGCCGCACGACGGCCGCAAACCCGGCACGCGACGCTGCCGCCAACGGCCGCATTCACACCGACCGACCGAAACCGCACTTTTTGCCGCGCGAGAAAGCCCCCATCTTGGACGCCCTGTTGACCCTCTTGCACGCCCCGTTCCTCGGCACGGCGGTCTGGATCTGGTTCGTTTTCATCGGCGTCGTGGTGACGCTGCTGGCACTCGACCTCGGCGTGCTGCACAAGAATGACCGCGCGATCGGCGTGCAGCGCAGCCTCGTGCTGTCGGCCGGCTAGATCAGCATCGCCGTGCTCTTCGGGACCTGGGTCTGGTGGTTTCTTGGCGCAAAAAGCGGCATCGAATATTTCACCGGCTTCCTGATCGAGAAGTCGCTGTCGATGGACAACGTATTTGTCATCGCGCTGATCTTCAGCTACTTCGCGATCCCGCGCGAGTACCCGCACCGCGTGCTGTTCTGGGGCATCCTGGGGGTGATCGTGCTGCGCGCGATCATGATCGGTCTGGGTGCCACCCTGGTCAGCCAGTTCAGTTGGGTGCTCTACACCTTCGGTGCCTTCCTGGTGGTCACCGGGATCAAGATGTGGGTCATTGCCGACCACATGCCCGAGATTGCGAACAACCCGCTGCTCAAGTTCCTGCGCCAGCGGCTGCGGGTGACCGAGAAGATCGAAGGCAACGCTTTTTTTGTCCACCGCGCCGACCCCGTCACCGGCCAGGTGGCTCGTTGTGCCACGCCACTGTTTCTGGCCCTGTGCCTGGTCGAATTTGTCGACCTGGTGTTTGCGGTCGACTCGGTGCCGGCGATCTTTGCGATCACCACCGACCCCTTCATTGTCTACACCAGCAACATCTTCGCCATCCTCGGGCTGCGTGCCCTGTACTTCGCGCTGGCGGCGATGATCCACCGCTTCAAGTACCTGAAATACGCGCTCGCGCTGGTGCTCGGGTTCATCGGCACCACGATCTTCCTCGTCGGCTTCATTGGCAAGGTGCCGCCGGTGATTACACTCAGCGTGACTGTCGGCTTCATCGCCGGCGGCGTGATCGTCTCGCTGTGGAAGACCCGCGGCATGCCCGCAGCTGCCTCCGGATCGGCATGACGCCGCCCGGCCACCGCCTGGCGAGTCGGGCATCTGACACACTAGGTTTGCATGCAGAGCTTTCTCGATCCGGCGATCCTGTTCTTTGTCTTTGGCATCCTGGCCGGAGCGCTGCGTTCGAACCTCGAGATCCCTGCGCAGATTTCGCGCTTCCTGTCGCTGTACCTGCTGATGGCGCTCGGCCTGAAAGGCGGCTTTGCGCTCGCCGAGTCGGGCTTCACCACGGCGGTCACCGTCAGCCTGCTCTGCGCCCTGCTGCTCGCCGTGCTCGTGCCGCTGCTTGGTTATGCAGTGTTGCGGCGCTTTCTCAACGGCTACGACGCCGCGGCCATCGCCGCCACTTACGGCTCGGTGAGCGCGGTGACCTTCATCACCGCGGTGCAGTTTCTCGACAGCCGCGGCCTGCCCTACGGCGGCCACATGGCCGCGGCGATGGCGCTGATGGAGTCGCCCGCGATCATCATCGCAGTGGTGCTGGCCAACCTGCTGCGCCAGCGCGAGCGGGCAACGCTGGTCGACACTACGCAGGCCGCACCTAACGCGCCACTTGGCCGCATCCTGCACGAGTCGCTGACTGACGGCGCGCAGTTGCTGCTGCTGGGTGCGATGGTCGTCGGCCTGCTCACTGGCGCCAGAGGCGAAGCCGCGATGCAGCCATTTGCGGTGGATTTGTTCAAAGGCATGCTGGCCTTTTTTCTGCTGGACATGGGCCTGCTCGCAGCGCGCCATATGGGCCAGCTCCGCGGCAAGTCGCCGTGGCTGCTGGCCTACGCGATTGGCGGCCCGCTGGTGCACGCGAGCCTGGCGCTGGGCCTGGCCGCCGCGGTCGGCATGGCCGCGGGTGATGCCGCGTTGCTGATGGTGCTGGCCGCGAGTGCCTCCTACATCGCGGTGCCGGCGGTGATCCGGCATGCCATCCCGCAGGCCAACCCGTCGCTGTACTTCGGCATGTCGCTCGGCTTGACATTCCCGTTCAACATCTTGATCGGCATCCCGCTGTACAGCCACCTGGCACACCGGGTGCTGGGCTGAGCGGCGTCACGCCGCGCTCAGCCCCTGAGCACCGTCAGCACCTCGGAGTGGAATTCACGCCGGTACAGGATCCACACCACGGCCAGCGAGCCGGCCATGAAAGCCCAGGGCGAAAACAACCAGGCGGCGGCGGCAAAGGCGAAGTAGTAACCGCGCAACCCGTCGTTGAAGGATTCGGCGGCCAGCGCCATCACCGGCCCGGCGCGCGACACAAAAGCCTGGCGCTCGGTTTCATCGGCGATGCGGTCATGGGCGGGTGCTGCGGCAACCAGCAGAGCGCCAAAGCTGTACTGGCGCACGCTCCAGGTGAAGCGGAAAAATGCGTAGACGAAGATCGCCGTCAGCAGCACCAGCTTGAGGTCGAGCACGAGCAGCGTCGTGCGCGCGGCGAAAGGAATCTCGCGCACGATATCGGTCGCCTTGTCGCTGGCCGACAGCACCGCCAGCAGGCCGCCGATGATCAGGATCGTGGTCGATGCAAAAAAGCTCGGGCTCGACGACAGGCTCTGCACCACGATCGCATCGAGCACGCGGTTGTCCCGGTAGGTCGCCTGCAGCATCCAGCGGTGGCGCTCGCGGTTGGTCAAGGCCAGCACCGAAGGCTGCGACATGTTGCGACGACGGGCAAAGACCGCGTAGCCGACCCAGGCCACAAAAAAGACCACCAACGCGAGCCAGTCAGACCAGGGCAGCACGCGCACGATCGTCAAGAGGGTGTCCATCGGCGCGACTGTAGCGCTCGCAGCGCCGGCGCCGATGGCGTCCCCGTGGGCCGGTCAGGCGGCCGCAGCGCGGCGCTCGTCCAGGCTCGCCGGCCCGGCACCGAGTGCGAAGACCATCAACAGGCCGCCGGCGATCGACAGGTTTTTCATGAACATCAACTGCTGCATGAATTGCTGGTCGGCAGGCATCGCCCAGAAGTTGTGGAACAACAGGCTCGCGACGATCGTGAACAAGGCCATCACGAGAGCCACGATGCGAGCCTGGAATCCGACGATCAAGGCCAGCCCGCCAACAACCTCGAGCGCGGCGGTCAGGAAAGCGAGCACGCCGGGGATCGGCAAGCCCCCGCTGGCGATATAACCCGCGGTGCCGGCAAGGTCGGCAAACTTGCTGAAACCGGCAAGGACAAACATCAGCGCCAGCAGGACGCGGGCAACAACGACAACGGGTGCGGGAACATTCATGATCATCAACTCCAGAGTAAAAGAAAAAAGAGACCGCGAGGCGACCATCAGCCCGGCGGCAACAGATCAAAGACCAGGACCTCGGCACCTTCGCCGTGGCCCAACACAAGCCACTGCTCGCCTTGCAGCGTCAGCGCATCGCCGGCGTGCAGCGTCTCGCCGTTGACCACCAGCTTGCCGCGCACGAGGTGCACGTAGGTCAATCGTTGGGCATCGAGATTCATCGCGACCGACTCAGGCCCGTCGAACAGCCCGGCATGGATGCGCGCATCGGCATGGATCGTCACCGAACCTTCGGCGCCATCGGGCGAGGCCACCAGCGCGAGCCGGCCGCGTTTGGCCGCGGCGTCGAAGTGTTTTTGCTCGTAGCCCGGTGCGATGCCGGCGCGGCTGGGCAGGATCCAGATCTGCAAAAAGTGCGTCGTCGCATCGGCGGCGTGGTTGAACTCGCTGTGGCGCACGCCGGTGCCGGCGCTCATGCGCTGCACATCCCCGGGCCGGATGACGCCGGCGTGCATGCCGGCATCCACGCCGCCGGCACCGCCGTTGCCCAGGCTGTCCTTGTGTGCCAGCGCGCCATCGAGCACGTAGCTGATGATTTCCATATCGCGATGGCCATGCGTGCCGAAGCCGGTGCCCGGCGCGATGCGGTCTTCGTTGATGACACGCAGGTTGCCCACGCCCATCTGCGCCGGGTCGTGGTAGTCGGCAAACGAGAAGCTGTGATAACTCTTGAGCCAGCCGTGGTCGGCGTAACCACGGTCTGAGGATTTGCGATGTGTCAGCATGGCGGGTGATGTCCTGGCAAGCCAGAATCATCAGCGCGTTGCCCACTGCGACCGGACACCGCTTCTGACGACGCTGTTCAAGCTCTTTGAAGACCACCGACCACAAAACAAGCGATGACCGACCGCCGCAATGTCCTGACCCCCGACGCCCTGGCGATGATGGACACCATCGCCCGCACCGGCAGTTTTGCCGCCGCCGCGCGCGAGCTCGGCAAGGTGCCGTCGGCGCTGACCTACAGCGTGCGCCAGCTCGAAGAAGCGCTCGATGTGCTGCTCTTCGACCGCAGCTCGCGGCAGTCGCAGCTCACCGCCGCCGGCACCGAGCTGCTGCACGAAGGCCGGCGCCTGCTGCAAGAGCTCGACGCGGT
>JANOKR010000499.1:0-14255 GCA_031419315.1 Betaproteobacteria bacterium | reverse complement strand
AGCTCGGGGTTGAACACGCGCCCGATCTGGGTCGGCTCGATATCGACGTGCACGAACGTGCGGCCCTTGCAATAGACCTCGGTCGACCCGGTGTGGCGGTTCGCCCAGCGGTTGCCGATGCCGATCACGAAGTCACTCGCCAGCAGCGTCGCGTTGCCGTAACGGTGGCTGGTCTGCAGGCCGCACATGCCGGCCATCAGCGGGTGGTCGTCGGGGATCGCGCCCCAGGCCATCAGGGTCGGGATGACCGGCACGCCCACCAGCTCTGCAAACTGCACCAGCAGATCAGACGCGTCGGCATTGATGATGCCGCCGCCGGCCACGATGAGCGGGCGCTCGGCGGCTTGCAGCATCGCGATCGCACGCTCGGCCTGCTTGCGCGTGGCGGCGGGTTTGTACGCCGGCAGCGGCTCGTAGGTATCGATGTCGAACTCGATCTCGGCCATCTGCACGTCAAACGGCAGGTCAATCAGCACCGGCCCGGGCCGGCCCGAGCGCATCAGGTGAAAGGCCTGTTGGAAGGCCCGCGGCACCTGTGCCGGCTCGCGCACCGTGACCGCCCATTTGGTCACCGGCTTGGCAATCGATTCGATATCGACGGCCTGGAAGTCTTCTTTGTACAGCCGCGCGCGCGGCGCCTGGCCGGTGATGCACAGGATCGGGATCGAGTCGGCGCTGGCCGAATACAGGCCCGTGATCATGTCGGTGCCGGCCGGGCCGCTGGTGCCGATGCAGACACCGATATTGCCGGCGCAGGCCCGCGTGTAACCCTCGGCCATGTGCGAAGCGCCTTCGACATGGCGGGCGAGGATATGCGCGATCGATTCACGTTCGCGCAGCGCCGAATAGAGCGGGTTGATCGCCGCGCCGGGCACACCAAAAGCCTGGCTGACGCCTTCTTTTTCCATCACCAGCACGGCGGCCATCGCGGCCTTCATCTTTGCCATCACGCTCTCCTCGGATCGGTTTGCTTCGGGGTCTGCAACTGCGCCGCATCATGCTGGGCAGCGGGCAATTGCGGAACCGCAGCCGGCGGATACGTGCTATTCCGTGGTGGAATGTCGGGATGGATACCGTCGCCGGCATGCGCCTGTTCATCCGCGTCGTGGAAACCGGGTCGTTCAGCAAGGCCGCGGCGGGCTTGAGGCTAACCCAGCCGACGGCAACCAAACATATCGCCGCCCTCGAAGCCCGGCTCAAGGCGCGTCTGTTCCACCGCAGCACACGCGGTGTCTCGCCGACCGAGATCGGCGCGCTGTATTACGACCGGTGCAAGGCCATCGTGCGCGCCATCGATGAGGCCGACGATGTCGCGGCCTTGATGCAGTCGCGCTTGCAAGGCACCCTGCGCATCAGCACGTCGGTCGCTTTTGGCCGCCGCGTGATGACGCCGCTGGTGCTGCGTTTCATGCAGCAGCATCCGCAGGTGCAGGTCGACCTCGGCTTCGAGGATCGTTATGTCAATCTTGTCGAGCAGGGGGTTGACCTCGCGATCCGCATGGGCCGCCTGGCCGACTCGTCACTTGGCGCGCGCCATCTCGGCCTGAACCCCTGGGTGCTCGTCGCCGCGCCGGCCTACCTGGCCAAACACGGTACGCCCAAAAAACCGGCCGACCTGGGCGCGCATGCGGCGCTGATCTACAGCACCGCGCAGGGTGACGACCGCTGGCATTTTGCCGGCGCACCAGCGGGCAAAGGTGCGGCCGCCGGCCAGATTGAACAGGTGGCGGTGGGCGGGCCGCTGCGCAGCAACAACCTGTCGGCGCTGCTCGCCGCCGCGCGGGCCGGGCTCGGCCTGGCAGCCCTGCCCTGGTACGTGGCCTACGCATCGGTGCAAAGCGGCGCGGTGCAGCCTGTGTTGGAACGTTGGACATTGCCGGCGCAGGAGATCCACGCCGTGTTTCCGTCACCGCGCCTGGTACCGGCCAAGGTGAGCACCTTCGTCAACTGGCTGCAGGGGCAGTTTGGCGCGGACTGGTGGGCGGCTGCGCCACAGGAGCCCTGACTTGTGTGGGGGCAGCCCTGAGGCGACCCCTGACGCAACCCTGAGGCAGCCCGGCGCTGCGGCAGTGCGACACTTCGGCCCATGACACCGAAGCCCCTGCACCCCGACAGCGTCGCCGCCCAGGCCCTGGGCTGGATCGACGAAACCACACGTGCGATCGTGCCGCCGATCCACGTCTCGACGACCTACTTGCGCGACCCCGACAACGAGTACCGATCCGGGCGCATCTACGCGCGTGCCGACAACCCGGCCTTCGACCAGGCCGAAGCCGTCATCTGTGCGCTCGAAAAAGGCCACCAGGCGCTGCTCTTTGCGTCTGGCATGGCCGCGGCGACCGCCGTCTTCCAGTCCTTCAAGCCAGGTGACCATGTGCTCGCGCCGAAGGTGATGTACTGGTCGCTGCGCAACTGGTTGCTCGGCTTTGCCAGCGACTGGGGCTTGGTCGTCGAGCTCGTCGACATGAGCGACCCGGCCGCGTTGCAGGCCGCCATCCGCCCTGGCAAAACCAAGCTGGTGTGGATCGAAACACCGGCCAATCCGCTGTGGACCGTGACCGATATTGCCGCCACTGCAAATGCCGCGCACGCTGCCGGCGCGCTGCTGGCGGTCGACTCGACATGCGCCACGCCGATGCTGACCCGGCCGCTGACGCTGGGCGCCGATATCGTGATGCACGCGGCGACCAAATATCTCAACGGCCACTCCGACCTCATCGCCGGTGTGCTGGTCACGCGAGAAGACAGCGCCTGCTGGCAGCGGGTGCGCCAGATCCGCGCGCAACTCGGCAGCACACTGGGCTCGTTCGAGGCCTGGCTGCTGCTGCGCGGCCTGCGCACGCTGCATTTGCGCGTGCGCGCCTCGTGCCATAACGCGCAGCGTGTGGCCGAACACTTTGCGCAGCACCCGCTGGTCGCCGAAGTGATGTATCCGGGCTTGGCCGGCAGCGCCGGGCACGAGGTCGCCAAAAACCAGATGCAAGGCGGCTTTGGTGGCATGTTGTCGATCCGCGTTCGTGGCGGTCCTCAGGCCGGGCCGCAGGGCGGCGAGGCGGCAGCGATCGCGACTGCAGCGAATGTCCAACTCTGGAAACGAGCCACATCGCTGGGCGGCCCGGAGAGCCTGGTCGAACACCGCGCGAGTGTCGAAGGCGCCGGCTCGCCGGTGCCCACCGACCTGCTGCGCCTGTCGGCCGGGCTCGAGGACGCTGGCGACCTGATTGCCGACCTGGAGCAGGCACTGCGGCTTGCGCACGCCGCACCGAACGCTTGAGCGCCGCCGTGCTGCGCGACCCGCGCGATGCAGCGTCAGGTGTGGCATCGCGTGCGCGTTGGCTTGCGGTATCCCCTGGATTGACCCGGCGGTCCACGCTGCGCAGAATCGTCTGCCACGCATCCCTCGCGCATGGGAGCCCACGATGAAGATTCAGACACGTTTCTTGCAGTTGGCAGTCGGCGCGCTGCTGTTCGGCGCCGGTGTGGCGACAACCCTCGTCGCGCAGACGATGGGCGACTCGCCACAACGGGTCGAACACAAGCGCGCTGACCTGACGGGCGCCCCCGGCATGGAGGTGGTCGCATCGATCGGTGAATACAAACCTGGCGAAGGCATCGATCTGCACATCCATCATGGCGTCGAAGCGGGCTATGTGGTGCAAGGCGCCAGCGTGCAGTCCCCCGGGGCTGCCCCGAGGGCCCTGATCACCAGGTCCACGTTGTTGCACCTGCGCGATGTCAAACATGGCGGCTTCAAGGTCGTCGGCGAGACGCCGCTGAAGCTGTTCACCGTGCACATCGTCGACAAGGGCAAGCCGCTGTACGACTACGGCAAATAGGCGCTGGAAAAAACATGCCGCACAGCGATCACGATCACGACGACCCCGATCATCACGATCACGACCACGACCACGACCACAGCGAGCTCGGGCCGATGGAACTGCGCGTGCGCGCATTGCAATCCGTGCTCACCGAAAAGGGCTACATCGATCCGGACGCGGTCGACCTGCTGATCGACACCTACCAGACGCGCATCGGCCCGCGCAATGGCGCGCGCGTGGTCGCCCGCGCCTGGGCTGACCCGGCTTTCAGGGCCTGGCTGATGAGCGACGCCAGCGCGGCAATCGCTTCGCTGGGTTACACCGGCCGCCAGGGCGAGCACATGATCGCGGTCGAAAACACTGCCGGCCAGCACCATCTGGTGGTCTGCACGCTGTGCAGTTGTTACCCCTGGCCGGTGCTCGGCCTGCCGCCGACCTGGTACAAAAGTGCGCCCTACCGCTCGCGCGCGGTGCGTGACCCGCGTGGTGTGTTGGCCGACTTTGGTGTGACGCTGCCGGCGGCAACACAAATCCGGGTCTGGGATTCGACCGCCGAGCTGCGCTACCTGGTCATCCCGCAACGGCCGCCTGGCAGCGAAGGCTTGACCGAAGCACAACTCGCAGAACTCGTCACCCGCGACTCGATGATCGGCACCGGGCTGGCCCTTTCACCGTCGGCGCCAGCAACTGCCGATGTGGCGGCCCGATGAGTTACCTGACCCACGCCGACCTCGGCGGCCAGCTTGGACATGGCGCGGTCACGCCCGAAGCCGAAGGCGAACTCTTCCATGCGCCGTGGGAGCCGCAGGCGCTGGCGCTGACGGTCTTGATGGGCGGCACCGGCGCCTGGAATATCGACATGAGCCGCGCCGCCCGCGAGACCCTGCCCGACTACGCGCAGCGCAGTTACTACAGCATCTGGTTCGCGGGCCTGGAAAAGCTGCTGGCTGAACGCGGGCTGGTCAGTGCCGACGAGATCATTACCGGCCATGCCCAACAGCCGTCACCGCCACTGCCGAGAATTGTCAAGGCAGCCGATCTGGCCGGCGCGCTGAGCCGCGGTTCGCCGACCGCGAGACCGACTCATTCAGCGGCGCGATTCAACCTCGGCGACGCGGTGCGCACGACGGCGTCAAGCCCGCCGCACCACACGCGGCTGCCGGCCTATGTGATGGGCAAAGTTGGTGTCGTCGAGCGCCTGCATGGCGCCCATGTTTTTGCCGACAGCCACGCCCAGGGCCTCGGCGAAAGCGCGCAGTGGCTGTACACGGTGGCCTTCGACAGTACTGAGCTTTGGGGCCCGGATGCGGCGCCCGGCCTGCGGGTATCGGTCGACGCCTGGGACGCTTATCTGGACCCGGCATGAACACGACGACGCCGCTGTCGGCTTGCCCCGGCCTGCCGATCGGCGACGCCAACCAGCCGGTTTTTGTCGAGCCCTGGCAGGCACAAGCCTTTGCATTGGTGCTCAGCCTGCACGAACGCGGCCTGTTCACCTGGCCGGAATGGGCCACCACGCTGGCCGCGCGTATCGCCAGCGCGCAGGCCGAAGGTGATGCTGATCTCGGCGATACCTACTACAGCCACTGGCTCGCGGCGCTGGAAGATATCGTCGCTGCCAAAGGGGCCAGCAGTGGCGCTGAACTGAGTCGTTATGCTTCGGCCTGGGAGCATGCTGCCGACCGCACCACCCATGGCCGGCCGATTGAGTTGCTGGCTTCGGACTTCGGCGGCTGACCCTTGCCCACGATCATGGCCGGCCGGTCCCGGCTTCGTACCAGCGCTTGACGAGTGCGCGGTCGGCGTCGGTAATCTGGGTCGCGTTGTTGAGTGGCATCAGCTTGAGCACCACCACCTGCTGGTAGATGCCCAGGGCGTGTTGCTGGACCAACGCCGGCGTGTGCAGCGCGACGTTTTTCTGCTGCACCTGCGCGTTGTGGCAGACCATGCAGCGTTGTTCGATCAGTGCCTGCATCTGCGCCATCGTCACCGCCGGCGGTGACGCGGCGGCCGCTGGCGCGGCGGGCTGCGGCGGTGGCGCCAGCCACAACACCAGCGCCACGATCAGCACCCCACCCGCGACGGCATAACCCCAGGGCGGCTGCACACCGTTGACATGGGCCTTGTGCCGCGCGACAAAAAACTGCCGGATCAGTGCGCCGGCCAGCATCAGCAGCACGAGCACGACCCAGTTGTTCGGGCCTTGGTAGAGCCAACCGTAGTGATTGGTCATCATCGCCACCAGCACCGGCAGCGTGAAATAAGTGTTGTGCACGCTGCGCTGCTTGGCGCGCTCGCCGTGGGCCGGGTCGACCGCCACGCCCGCGGCCATCTGCGCGATGACCTTGCGCTGGCCGGGAATGATCCAGAAAAAGACGTTCGCGCTCATCGCCGTCGCGATCATCGCGCCGACGAGCAAAAACGCGGCGCGCCCGGCAAAGAGCTGGCAGGCCAGCCACGACGCGGCGACGACCACCAACGCGACCGCAACACCAACGACGAGGTCACCCCGTTGGCCACGGCCGAGGGTGCGGCAGATGAGGTCGTAGAGCGCCCAGAAGACGACCAGGAAGCCCAGCGCTGCGGCCACCGCGGCGGCAGGCGTCCACGCAAAGACACTCTTGTCGATGAGAAAGCTGCCGGCGTTCCACAGATAGAGCACCGTGAACAGCGCAAAGCCCGACAGCCAGGTCGAATAACTCTCCCAGTAAAACCAGTGCAGTTCGGTGTTGATCGTCTTCGGCGCCGCCAGGTACTTCTGCGGGTTGTAGAAGCCGCCGCCATGCACCGCCCACAGCGCGCCGCCGACACCTTTGTCAAGCAGCTCGGGCGATGTCGGCTTGATCAGGTGGTTGTCGAGCCAGACAAAGTAGAAGCTCGATCCAACCCAGGCGATGCCCGTGATGATGTGCAGCCAGCGCATGAGCAGGTTGGCCCAGTCGAGCAGGTAGATGTCCATAGCGCAACTCCGACCTGCTCACCACCGCGGGCGCTCTGAGCGGGTTGCTGCGTCGCGCTCAAGACCTGGCGTCTGACGACTTCCGGACCCGCGCCGCTGCGACATGCAGATTGAACTGTATACACTTTTGTCGGCTGTTGCAAGACAGGAAAGCGCGACAGGAAAACGCTCAGCCCGTATACACCACCAGCCGGTTGTCGCCGCTTGACAGCAGCGCTTCAATCGTCGCCATGCTCACCTCCGCCGCACCGGTGCGATAGGGGTTGAGGCCACGCGTGAATGCCAGCACTGCGCCATTCAGCTCCAGGCGGGTCGGGCCATGGCCCTTGGCGCCGATCCGGTATTCCACGCCGACCCAGCGTCCGGCCAAGGGCAGCCGCGCCTGCAAGCCATCGAGGGCCGACGGCATCACCGGGTCGACGACCAGCGCCCTAGCCGCGCGCCGGATGCCCAGGAAGCTGCCCACGACAAGACCGATGGCGATGCCCGGGCCGCTGGAGTAGATGCGCCAGCCACCGTCCAACGCGACCTGGCCCTGCGCCACCCGCCCGTATTCGCGCTCGGCCTCGTAGCGGTCGGCAAAGCCCGCATCCGAACTCGAGTAGTAGCAGTTCGCCTGGCGCAGGCTCGCCGACGGCACATGCTCGCGCAGGCCGATCGGGTGGGCCTTGCACAGCGCGTCGAAGAATCGACCCGCATCGCCCACATGGGCCAGCATCTGTGCATAGCGCAGGTGCGCGTGCATGTACATAACACCAATTTCGCGGCCGAAGAAGGCACTGCTCTCGGCGCGCTGGAATAGCGTCTGCTTGCCGCCGCGGTAGGGCAGCGGGCGATCGAACAGATGCGCGCCGTCGGGGCCTGCGAGGTGCCGCTGGATCAACGCGAGGTGGGTCTCGGCCTGCTGCGGACTGAGCATGTTTTCCAGGATCGCATGCATCATCGGCAGCAGGCTGTAGTGCACGCCCGTCAGCCGGTCGCTCGGGTGCAACAGCATCTGCACCGGCGCGCCGGGCGGAAACAGCGCATAGCCGGTGACCACGCCGTCGGCCACCAGCAGGCGCTGGAAGTCGGCCTGCACCAGCGCTGCTTCGGCCTCCAGCGGGGCGGCCAGCTCGGGGCGGCCGATGCTGCGCAGCGCGAGTGCCAGCGTGCCCAACATCTGGTGGTGCAGGGACACGGTCCAGGCACTGCACAGGCGCTCGCGCAGGGCCGGATCGGCCGGTTGCAGCGAATCGTTCCAGTCACCGTGGCCATAGGCCGCGAGCTGCGTACCTTCGATGCGGCGTTTGGCGATGAGCGCCAGCGCGCGCTCGACGTGTTGCCACACGCTGCCGGCGTCGGGTGGCACATCAGACGGCGCATCGTCGGGCCTGAAGTACGGCAGCGGCTCGTCGAGCAGTGCGCCGTCAGCAGTCGCGAGCAGGTAGCGCGCCAGGCCGAGCAGCGGCCAGAAGACGATGTCGCCGTGCGAATCGCCGGCGCGGTTGGTGCGCTCGCGCTCGAAGAACATGAACCACTGCGGCCAATCGCCGTCGGTGTTTTGCGCTGTGAAGACGCGCCGCAGCAGGTCGCGCACTGGCTGCGGTCGGTCGAGCGCGAGCAGCATCTCCAGCGGCCCCTGGCACACATCGCGTGTGCCCCAGCCGCCGCCGGAGTACTGTTCGAGACCGCGCGGCGACAGGTAGTGCACGAGCGCGTTGTGCAGATAACAGGGCAGCACATCGGCCAGGCGCGCCGCGTCCGGCGCGAGCCGGCTGGCCGCCGGGGCAAACCACTGCGGCAGCAGCGCCTCGTCGAGCGGCGCTGCCGGGGCGTCGACCAGCCGCCCGACCAGGCGCAGGCCAAACGACAGCACCTCGGCGCTGGTGATGCAGACGAAGGGCTGGTTGCGTGAGCGGCCATCCCTGAACAACAGCTCGTCGCCTGTGACCTGCTCGAAGTGCGTGCCGTCGCCCGGCTCGATGCGAAAGCCGCCGCCGACGAAGCGCTGCGCCAAGCTGCTGCCCACCGGCACCCCGACAAAGAGCCCACCGGCCTCCGCGTGCAAGGGTGGTGGCTCCGCTGCGCTGCCATCGTCACCGCCGAGCGCGACATGGTGGCTAACGAGCAGGCGCAGCGGCGCACCGGTCAGCACGCGCAGCTCCAGGCTGAGCGCGTGCGGCATGTCGTGGCTGCGGCTGCGAACCTCGATCAGGCCGCCGGCGTGTTTGTAGATCCAGCGGCAGCGGTCGGCTTCGATCTCGAAAGCAGAGGGCACGCCGAGCTGCTGCCAGCCCTCACCGCCTTGCACGAAGATGCGCTGTCCGGCCGAGCGGAACTGGCCGAGCCAGCCGCGCACGGTAGACAGAAAACGATTGATGCTGACGTGCCCCTGCGTGACCATCGAATGGAAGACACCGGCCATCCAGACCGTGGAGGTCAGCGCGGTTTCGTCGGGCACCAGATGGCGACCCGTGCGCAGAATGTGGCCATGCGGGCGCTGCACGCGCAACTCCTTCTCGCGCAGCGCCACATGGGCATGCTCGCCGTAAAAGAACGACAGCAAGGTGCCGCCCTCGCACTCCGCATGCCGGCGCACGGGGCTGAAGAGGGTATCGAGTTCGGCCGCGTCGAGGTCGAGCGCGGCCAACAGCGGCGTGCAGCTGAACAGCGATTGCGCTGCGCTTGCGATTGCGATTGCGATTGCGCTGGCGCTGGCGCTGGCGCTGGCGAGTTCGGTAGCGAGCTCACTGTCGAGTTCGGCGGCGAACCCGGCAACCAACTGTGCAACTTGCGGCAGCGCCGGCCGCGCCTCGGGCAGCGCCAGCGTCGCAGCCACCAGCGCCAGGTCGCCTGCCCGCGTGACTTCGGGGTGATCGGCGAGCACGTGGATGAAGAAGCCGAACTCGGCCGATGCGCCGGGCACCATCGTCAACGGTTCGTCCTGGATCGCCAGCAGGGCATGTTCGTGCTGCAGGCGCACGCCGGGCAGGCCCCGCAGCACACCCTGCGGCAGCCCGCCTGCGCGAGGCGCCAGCCCCTGGAACTGGAGCCCGTCGGTCGCAAAGGCCACGCCGCGCCGCAGCGAGCCCATCAGGGCCCAGGGATGCCGTCCATCGACGGCCAGGTTCTGCCGTGCTGCGAGCACGCAGCCCTGCTGCGCATGCTCAAGCGGGGTGAGGTCGATGTAGTGGCTGACGTAGTGCTCGTTGAGGCGGATCGCGGTGTACGACGACAGCCCGACATCCTGGACCGACTGCAGGTCAAGCGTCTGCTGCTGGCCGCTGCGGTTCTCGACCCGAACATGCCAAAACCACGCGCCTGCGGTGGCGGCCAGGCGCAACTGCACCGCCACGCTCAGACCTTGCCACAGGCCACGGGCTTCGTAGCTGCTGTCGGTCATGTCGGTGATGTCGGTACGGTCGGTGTTGTCGGTGCATTCAGCGGGCCGCGAGACCAGCGGCGAATGCGGCCCGAGCAGCGGCACGGCGTCGATGCCAGCGGCGCCATGGCGGCGCAGCCAGAGGTTGGCCGGCCCGCCCTCGACCTCGGTGCCGGCAAACAGGTTGACCATCACGCCGTGGCAATTGATGCGGCGAATGCCACCATTGGCCAACACCTCGATGCGCAGGCCAGCGCCGTTGGCCAGGCAGCGTGCTCGCGCGCCGGGCCGGTCGCCGACGATCACGCGGGCCGCCCGAGCGCACGACCATCGACGTCGAAAACCAGCGCGTCGGCAGCGCCAAACGACAGCAGCACCGGGCTGCCGGTGCTCAGTGTGGTGTCCGCCGTCGTGCGGGCGGTGAGCTGCGTACCGCCGGCCGTGATGGCATGCACGTAGACCACATCGCCAAGATGTTCGACCAACTGCACCGTGGCTTGCAACGCGGCGGCTCCGGCCGGCGGCACGCTTGCGGTGCCGAGCTGCTCGGGTCGGACACCGATCGTCACCCGATCACCGGTGACGAGCCGGGCGCCGTGGTGCTCCACCTCGACGATGCTGTCCCCGGCCAGCGCGATGGTCAGCCGACGCGGCGCCACGGCCTGCACCATGCCCGCTAGCAGGTTGATGCGCGGCGAGCCCAGGAAACCGGCGACAAAAAGATTGGCCGGCCGGCGGTACAACTCCAGCGGTGGCCCGGCCTGTTCGATGCGCCCACCATTGAAGACCACGATGCGGTCGGCCAGCGTCATGGCTTCGGCCTGGTCGTGCGTGACATAGACGATGGTGGCTTTGAGCGTGGCGTGCAGGCGCGCCATCTCCAGACGCATCTGCGTGCGCAGTGCGGCGTCCAGGTTGGACAGCGGCTCGTCGAACAGAAAAATACCCGGCCGGCGCACGATCGCGCGGCCGATGGCCACGCGCTGGCGTTGCCCGCCCGACAGCTGCGCCGGTATGCGCTGCAGCAGCGGCGTGATCTGCAGCACCTCGGCGGCATCGGCCACGATGCGCGTGATCTCGGCCTTGGACGCACCCAACATGCGCAGGCCGAACGACATATTCTCCGCCACCGTCATGTGCGGGTACAGCGCGTAGTTCTGGAACACCATCGCCAGACCGCGCTTGGCCGGCGCCACGTCGTTCATGCGCTGGCCATCGATCAGCAGTTCACCGTCGCTCACGTCCTCGAGCCCGGCGATGCAGCGCAGCAGCGTGCTCTTGCCGCAGCCCGACGGGCCGACAAAAACCACGAACTCGCCGTCGCCTACCTCGAGATCGATGCCGTGCAGCACCGGTGTGCTGGCGAAGGATTTGCGAATGCCGCGCAGGACGAGGGAGGACATGGGGGCGCCTTAGTCGGGGGTGAGTTGCACGCTGGCGGGCGCGCTCGGCAGCGCCAGCTCACGGCCTTGCCAAGCGAGCGCACGGCCTTCATGCACTGCCTTGGGCAGGGCGCCGCTACCGGGCCAGGCCAGGCGCGTGTCGGTGCCGGCGCGCTGCAGATCCAGGGTCCAGCCGCGCCCGTTGCGCACCAGGCGATAGTCGAGCCGGCCATAGGGCGTGGACAGCGCTTGCACTTCAAAATCGCCTTGCGCCCGCCACTCGGGCTGCAGGCCGGCACCGATCACCAGGCTGGCCCTGGCTTCGTTTTCGTTTTCGCGTTCGTAGGCCAGCAGGTCGAGCGCGGACCGGATGTAGTCCGACGAAACCCAGGCATGCGGCATGTCGCCGAGGAACCGTGCTTCGCGCACCTTGGGTAGCACGACCTCGGCCCACTGGTTCCAGCCGGGGGGGCGCCGGTCGTTGAAGAAAAAACGCAGCAGCGCGTGCGCGCGCTCGGGCTGGCCCAGGCGCACCAGCGCACCGACGGTACGCAACTCGTAGGGTGTGTAGTCCTTCCATTCGCGCCGGCCTTCGCTGCGTGCACTCACCTCCTGCCAGTAGCGCTCGAAGGTGCCCGCCAGCAGCGCGGCGGGCAGCACGTTCTGCGCCTGCGCCGGGTTGAGGGCCATCGTCGTCGATGTCGCGTCGAAGTCGCCGCGGTCGGCGGCGCCGGCGATATAGCCAATGCCATGGCGCAGCGCGGTGGCGGTGATCGACGCCACCAACTCACGCTCGAATTCGTCGCGTGCGGTGGCCCACTGCGCGGCCTGCGCCTGGTGGCCAAGTGCGCGGGCAATGAGCACCGCGTCCTTGAACCCGCGCAGGGCCCAGAAGTCGTCCCAATACGAGTACGCCGCTTTGTCGGAATAGCCCTCATGGCTGATCGACGGCGGCATCAGGCCGAACAGGTGGGCGCGCTCGGCTGTGCGGTTGGCGGGGGTGCGCTCGCTCTGGCGCAAGGACTCCATCCACGCCGTCACCCGCTGCACCCTTGGCCAGTGGCGCTCAAGATCGGCGCGGTCGCGCGTGTGCCGCCACAACTCGGCGACGGCGTAGAGGTACTGGCCGTGGCTGTCGTTTTCGACCACCGGGTCGGCGCCGCGCCGGTCGATGCAGCAGGGCACCTTGCCGGAGTCGAAGATGTGGCCGGCGAACCAGTTGACAAATTCGCGCGCGGCATTCACCTCCCCGAGCCGGACCAGGCCGGCGACCATCATCGCGCCGTCGCGCACCCAACTGCGCGCATACGAGCGCGTCCCCGGCTGCAGCGCCGGGCCGTCACGTGACATCAGGATATGGGCGAGCGAGGTGCGCAGCGTATCGACGACGGGTTGCGCATCGGGCGGCACGCGCAACGTGACGCGGTTCAAGCGTTCGCGCCAACGCGCTGACGCGGTGTCGAAGCGGGTGTCGAGTTGCGCCTGCGCGACCGGGCGGCTGGTGCGCGCACGGGCCCGCACATGAGCGCCCACACCGGCGCCATCACGGGCGTCTACTCGGGCGTCTACTCGGGCGCCCAGCGGTGCCACCCAACCCAGGGTGCGATCGGCGCCCGGCGCCAGCGTGATCTGAAATTGCACGGCGGCGCTGGCGTGGGCCTGGGCGTCGGTCAATGCCTTCAGCGCAGGCGCCGACTGCAACGCGGCCAGCTGCACGCCACCATCGAAGGTCAGCGCCGAGACCCGTTTTGGCGACGCCGAAAAAACCAGCGGCGGGCGTCGGTTGACAGTCAATGTTTCGGCGGCCCAACGCAGCGCATGGATCGGGCTCGAACCGCCCTGGGTGGCCAGGAACTGTTGCGGCGGATTGACCTGCCACGGCCGCACCGCGAGCATCAAGGTGAAGGTCTGCTGGCGCGCGCTCGTATTGCGCAGCCGATAGCGGGCGAGCAGTTCGGGCGCGTCGCGTGGGCCATCGGCGGCGGCCTCGATATCGAGCGTGAACGCGGCGTGCTGCCAGCGCACGCCCGCCACCGGAAGGTAGCCGTCGCGCAGACTTTGGGTGAGCGTCACGCCGGCCCAGGTGACGCGCGTGCCATCGCCGAGTTGCACCGAAGGCTCGACGCTGAAACCAGCGCGGCCGACCTCGATCGCGCCGTCCTCGCTCAGCAGGCCCGAGCGCTCGCCGCCGCCGTCGACACCGATCAGCGTCCAGTAATTTTGCTCAGCGACGAAGCTGCGCGGCAGGTCGCCGCGCGGCGCATCGGCGCCCAGGCTCGCGAGCACGGCATTCAGGCCCGGCCAGTCGCTGGCGCTGCGCAGCTCGACCTGCGGCCGCGCATGGCCGCGCCGCAGGGCGACGCGCAGATGGCGTGTTTCGCTCTCCGGCAGGTACAACCCGTCGAGCCCGCCGTCGCTGCCGCGCACCTGGCGCAGCGTGCGCCAGGTGCGCGCGTCGTCGGATGCCAGCAGGTCGTAGTCCAGGCCCCGCGCGCCGGCCGGCCAGCGCAGCGCCACGCCGTTGAACTCGCGCACTTGCCCGAAGTCGAGGTCGAGCGTTGTGGCTTGCGCCGTCAAGTTCGCCGTCAAGTTCGCCGTCACGCGCGGTTCCGGCCACGGTTGGCGGTCGGGCGCGCGCTCGTTAAGGGTGAGCTTCGCGACGCACAAGGCGCCCTTGCCGCCGTCGCGTCCGGCCGCGATCACGAACTCGACAAACTGCGTCGTGCGCAGCG
>JANOKR010000498.1:0-4675 GCA_031419315.1 Betaproteobacteria bacterium | reverse complement strand
CGATACCGACCAGATCCGAGCGGTAGGCAGCGGCGAATGTGGCATCGCGGTGAGCAACACCTACTACCTGGCGCGCCTGATGCGGTCGGACAAGGCCGAAGACAAGGCCCTGATCCAGCGTGTCAGCGTGGTATTTCCCGACCAGGCCGGCAGCGGCACGCATGTCAATATCGCTGGCGCGGCAGTGGCAAAACATGCACCTCACCGCACCGCTGCGTTGCAATTTGTCGAGTATCTGGCCAGCGATCAGGCCCAGCGGTATTTTGCCGAAGGCAACAACGAGTGGCCGGTGGTGGCAGGCGTGAAAATCAACAACCCAGCACTGCAATCGCTCGGCAGTTTCAAGCAGGAAACCGTCCCGGTCGCGCTGATCGGTATGAACCAGATCAAGGTGCAGCAGATGCTTGACCGGGTCGGGTTTCGTTGATCGTTCCGAGGATCGAATTTCTCTGGGGTATCCTTGATGGGTATGCAACTCCCTGGAGAACCCCCTGATGTCCAAACTCGCTGACCTGTTGGCCCAAAAAGCCGCCATCGAGAAGCAGATTGCCGATACCCAGCGCGCCGAGCGCGCCGACGCCGTGGCTCAGGTCAAAACGCTAATGGCGCAATATGGTTTGACACTCGCCGACCTCTCGTCGCGTGGCGCGGCCAAGCTGGGCAAATCAACTTCGGGCAAGGTCGCCGCCAAATACCGCAATACCGCTACCGGCGAGGCCTGGAGCGGCCGTGGCCTGCAGCCGCGCTGGTTGAAAGCCGCACTGGCGAGCGGCGCCAAGCTCGCCGATTTCGCGGTCTGACGGCTCGCCGGGCCCGGCCGCCCGGCCACGTCACGCACCGTAGACTCGGCGCGTGACACCACGCGGCCAGATCCCCGAGACCTTCATCCAGGACCTGCTGGCGCGCGCCGATATCGTCGATATCGTCGGCCGCCACGTCACGCTCAAAAAGGCCGGCGCCAACCTGCTCGGGCTGTGCCCTTTCCACGGCGAGAAATCGCCAAGTTTTACAGTCAGCCCGGCCAAGCAGTTTTATCACTGCTTCGGTTGCGGTGCGCATGGCAACGCGATCCGCTTCTTGATGGAGCACACCGGCGCCGGTTTTGTCGACGCGGTGCACGATCTCGCCCAGCAGGCCGGCATGCAGGTGCCACAGGTGCAGCTCGACCCGGCCGAGCAGGCGCGCGCCGCTGAAACGCGCGCGCGCCAGACCGGCATCACCGACCTGCTCGAGCGTGCCGCCGAGCATTACCGCGGCCGCTTGAAAGACGATGAGCGCGCGGTCGATTACCTCAAGCGCCGCGGCCTGACCGGCGACGTGGCGCGCGAGTTTGGCTTGGGGTTTGCGCCCGGCGGCTGGCGCAATCTGGCGTCGGCATTCGCGCGTTACGACGACCCGATGCTCGTCGACGCCGGCCTCGTCATCGCGCAAGGCGGCGATGCCGGCGACGTTGAGCGCGAAGGCGGCGGTGAACAAAAACGCTACGACCGTTTTCGCGACCGCATCATGTTCCCGATCCGTTCGGTCAAGGGCGAGGTCATCGGCTTCGGCGGGCGGGTCCTCGACAGCGGCGAGCCCAAATACCTGAACTCGCCGGAGACGCCGGTGTTTGTCAAAGGCCGCGAGCTTTACGGCCTGTTCGAGGCCCGGCAGGCGATCCGCACCCGTGGCTACGCGCTGGTCGTCGAAGGGTATATGGATGTTGTCGCGCTGGCCCAGGCCGGCTTTGGCAACGCGGTCGCCACGCTCGGCACTGCCTGCACGGCCGACCATGTGCAAAAGCTGCTGCGCTTTACCGACCATGTCGTTTTCAGCTTCGATGGCGACGCCGCCGGCCGGCGCGCCGCCGGCCGCGCGCTCGAAGCGGCGCTGCCGCATGTCAGCGATCTGCGATCGTTTCGGTTTCTCTTCTTGCCGCCCGAACACGACCCCGATTCCTACGTGCGCGAACATGGCGCCGAGGCCTTCGAGCAGTTTGTCGCGGCTGCGATCCCGCTATCTTTGCAGCTCGTCGAGCAGGCCTCAGCCGGCACTGACCTCGCCACCGCCGAGGGCCGCGCGCGCCTGCTCGCCCAGGCGCGGCCGATGTGGGAAACCCTGCCGGTGGGCGCATTGCGCGGGCAGATCCTCAACGACCTGGCCGCGGCGGCGCGCACCACCGCCGAAGAGCTGTCGGCTCTCTGGGGGCAGCAGCGGCTTAGCGCCCGCGGGCAGGCGCCAGCCGCTTCGGCGGTGTCCACCACTTCGTCGCGGCCCCTGACGGCAGCCCGGTCCAGCGCGCCGATGCGTCGAGCCGGCAATGTCCAGATCCGCCTGCCGCAGGACCATGTCGCGCGCATCTTGTTGGTCAACGCCCAGCTCTGGCACGAGCTCGGTGGTGCCGACCACGAGTTGCTCGGCAAGCTCGAAACCTGGCACGGCGCCCTCTTCCGCTGGCTCGAACGCGACCTGACCGAACATGGCGCCCGCGCCTGGCCTGAAATGCGTGTCGAGCTCGAGGCCGAACCCTTCGGCAGCGCCGCGCGCAGCCTCGTCGACGGCGCTGACCTGCAACTGCCACCCGACCTGGACGAACTCCGGGGCGCGGTCGCACAAACCGCCAAGGCGTTGGGATCGCGCGACTCGCTGCGTCTGCTGGGGCGCAGTTAGCCCGCGCTTTTTTTGACGGTCGGTGATCTATCGCCGATAATATTGGGTTTGTTGCAGCGGCAAGAGTGGCAGCAGCACCTCCGGACCCCGGCCGCCCCTGACACGGGTTGATTCGTCATTCAAAGGCCAACCTCATCCGCAAGGGCTGCATCAATCCTGCGTCCACGCGATCTTGCCTGCCCGACATGCTCCGCTTCCATCCGGCTCGCCGCCGGGTGAGCAGTGCCACGGCCTCAAGCAGGCCGCGGGCGCTGGCGCGGCCTGCCCGGGACGCATTGACGCCACCATTCAACGAGGAACCGCATGACCGCCAAGAAGCCTGCCGCCAAGGCCCCCACGCACGCTGTGAAGCCCAAGGACACCAAGGCCGCGCCGGCTGTCGAGCTGAAGAAAAAACCCGCGGCCGCGCCGGCAGCCGGCAAGGCGGCGGCCAAACCGGCACCTTCAGCCAAGACTTCGGCCAAGCAAGCGCCAGCCCCGGCCGGCAAAACTGCGCCCAAGGTCGAAGCGAAGAAGCCCGCGACTTCGGCCGCCGCTGCTGCCGCATTGGCCAAGGGGTCGGCCAAGGCCGGCGCCAAGGTCGCCGCCGCGAAGCCCGCTACCGGCAAAAAAGCTGTCGAAGTCGAAGGCAAGCCGGCCGCCGCGGAAGACGAGGTTGCCGACCTTGACGTCGATTTCGACGGTGGCGAAGAGCCCGAGGCTGTCGAAGCCGAGGACACCGAATCCAAGGTCAAGGTCAAGCCGCTGCGGATGAAGGTCTCGCGCGCAAAAGAGCGCGCGCTGATGCGCGAATTTGGTCTCGACGAAGCCACACTGACCGAAGAAGAAGTCGCCAAGCGCCGCCACGAGCTGAAGACGCTCATCAAGATGGGCAAGACGCGCGGCTTCCTGACGCACCAGGAAATCAACGACCACCTGCCTGAAAAGTTGGTCGACAACGAAATCTTCGAGGCCATCGTCTCGATGCTCAACGACATGGGCATCGCGGTCTACGAGCAGGCGCCCGATGCGGCCACGCTGCTGATTTCGGGCAGCACCACCGCCACCGCTACCGACGAAGAAGCCGAAGAAGCCGCCGAAGCCGCGCTGTCCACAGTCGACAGCGAGTTCGGCCGCACCACCGACCCGGTGCGCATGTACATGCGCGAAATGGGCACCGTCGAGCTGCTCACGCGCGAAGGCGAAATCGAGATCGCCAAGCGCATCGAAGGCGGCCTGCAGGCGATGATGCTCGCCATCAGCGCGTCGCCGACGACGATCAACGAAATCCTCGCGATGGCCGATCGCATTGGCAGCGGCGCCCAGAAGATCTCTGAAGTGGTCGACGGTTTTGTTTCCGCCGGCGAGGCCGACGACTATGTCGCCGAAGAAGATTTTGACGAGTTCGACGCCGAGGACGACGACGACGGCCAGGGCGGCAGCAAGGCGCTGACCAAGAAGCTCGAAGAACTCAAAGCGCAGGCGCTGATCCGCTTCGAATCGCTGCGCCAGAACTTCGACAAGATGAGCAAGGCCTACCAGAAGGACGGCTACAAGGCGGGCACCTACAACCGCGCGCAGCAGGCCATCAGCGACGAACTGATGACGATCCGCTTCACCGTGAAGACGATCGAAAAGCTGTGCGACATCCTGCGCTCGCAGGTCGACGACGTTCGCCGCTACGAGCGCGAGTTGCGCAAGATCGTGGTCGACAAGTGCGGTATGCCGCAGGACCATTTCATCAAGACCTTCCCGCCCAACTCGATGAACCTGAAGTGGGCCGAGAAGGAGATCGCTGCCGGCAAGCTGTACAGCGTGATCCTGGCGCGCAACCTGCCCGCCGTGCAGGAATTGCAGCAAAAATGGACCGACCTGCAATCGCGCGCCGTGGTGCCGATCGAAGACCTGAAGCAGATCAACAAGAAGATGAACGCCGGCGAGAAGTCCTCGCGTGACGCCAAGAAGGAGATGATCGAGGCCAACTTGCGCTTGGTGATATCGATCGCAAAGAAGTACACGAACCGCGGCCTCCAGTTCCTCGACCTGA
>JANOKR010000497.1:0-21266 GCA_031419315.1 Betaproteobacteria bacterium | reverse complement strand
CCGCTGGCCAGCCGGCCCCAAAAAACACGCTGCGGGTTGGCACCGTCGTCGAGCCGCGCGACGTACTGCACTGGCATGGCCAGCGGCGCAGCGGCTTCGTCGGCCGCCGCCGGCAACGACTCGAGCAGTTGCAGCAAAGTCGGGCCGCGGTACCAGTCGGCCGCCAGCGGCACGGTCACGTTGTCGCCGCGCAAAGCCGACACCGGCACGATGCCGGCCGGTACGATGCCGGCGTCGCTGGCAAACGCCAGCAGCGCGGCGCTCACGGCCTCGAATGCGGCCTGCGTCTGCCCGTCGACGGCGTCGAGCTTGTTCACCGCGAAGACGATCGACGGCACCCGCAGCAGGTGCGCCAGCAGCGCGTGGCGGCGGGTCTGCGGCAGCAGCTTGACCCGGGCCGCGCGCCAATCGATCTTGGTGACGTCGACCAGCACCACCGCGGCGTCGCTGCCAGCGGCCGCAGTGACCATGTTGCGCGTGTACTGCTCGTGGCCGGGTGCGTCGGCGATGATGAACTTGCGCTTGCGGGTGGCGAAATAGCGGAACGCGACGTCGATGGTGATGCCTTGTTCGCGCTCGGCTTCGAGGCCGTCGGTCAGCAGCGACAGGTCGATCGCCTGGCCCGCGGCGCGTTTTTCCAGGCTCTCGAGCTGGTCGGCGAGGATCGCGCGGCTGTCAAAGAGCAGCCTGCCGATGAGCGTGCTCTTGCCATCGTCGACGCTGCCGGCGGTGAGAAATCGCAGCGCGCGGTGGTCGTGGTTGGGGCCATGGTGGTCGCGGGGGTGGTCCTGGTTTTGGTCACCGCGTTGGGCAAGATTGCGTTGTGCCGTCATCAGAAATACCCCTCTTTTTTGCGCCGCTCCATCGCGCTGTCTGAAGCGCGGTCGTCCATCCGCGTGGCGCCGCGTTCGCTGACGGTGACGGTCAAGGTCTCAGCCACGACTTCAGCCGCGTTGGCGGCCGTACTTTCAACCGGGCAAGTGCAGGTCATGTCGCCAACGGTGCGAAAGCGCACCTGGACGTTTTCAATTTGTTCGCCCGGCAGCGCCGGCGTCACCGCGGTCACCGGCACGAGCAGGCCGCGGCGGCGAACAACATCACGCTGGTGCGCGTAGTACATCGCGGGCAGCGGGATGCCTTCGCGGTTGATGTAGAGCCAGACATCGGCCTCGGTCCAGTTGCTGATCGGGAAGGCGCGGAAATGTTCGCCCGGTTTGATGCGGGTGTTGAAAAGCGTCCAGAGTTCAGGCCGCTGCTCCTTGGGCTGCCATTGGCCGAAGCTGTCGCGGTGGCTGAAGATGCGTTCTTTGGCGCGCGCTTTTTCTTCATCGCGCCGAGCCCCGCCGATCAGGCAATCGAAGCGGTGTTCTGCGATCGCCTCGAGCAGGGTCACGGTCTGGTGCGGGTTGCGCGATTCGAGTGCGTGCGCCAGGCGGATCGTGCCGCGCGCGATCGAGTCGTCGAGATGGCCGACGACGAGGCGCTCGCCCATTTCGGCGACGCGGCGGTCGCGGAACTCGATGACTTCGGGGAAGTTGTGCCCGGTGTCGACATGCAGCAGCGGGAAGGGCAGGCGGCCGTTGAAGTCCTGGCCGTCGCCGACGTCATGACGGTGCGACTTGAAAGCCTTCTCGGCCAGCCGCAGCACGACGCAGGAATCCTTGCCGCCAGAGAACAGCAGCGCCGGCCGTTCGAACGAAGCTGCGACTTCGCGCAGGATGAAGATGGCTTCTTCTTCGAGGCCGTCGAGGTGGCGCTGGTCGATCTCGGGCAGCAGATGTCGGGTCGTGGTCGGGGCGTTCATGTCAGGGCACTTTCTGCATGCACGTGCAAACCGCATTCCTTCGCGCCTTCGTTTTGGCTTCGGCCGGCCGCCTCAGCGGCCTTCACATCGGCTACGCCGATATGAGCCTGCGCCGAAACGTCGTCGCAGTCCGCCGCGCTGCGCGCGTCGTCCGGCGCATTCGCGCCGGAGGAATGCGGCTTCAAATGCAAGCCGCATTCCTTCGCGCCGTCGTTTTCCCACCACCAGCGCCCGGCACGAAACGGCTCACCAACGGCGATCGCGCGGGTGCAGGGCGCGCAGCCGATGCTCGGGAAAAACTGGTCGTGCAACGGGTTGTAGGGGACCTCATGGGTGCCGATGTAGTGCCAGATGTCGGCCCACGACCAGTCGGCCAGCGGGTTGAGCTTGAGGCGCCCGTCGACATCAATTTCCCTGAAGGGGACCACCGCGCGCTGGTCGGATTGCTCGCGTCGCAGCCCCGTGACCCAGGCGCTGCGGTGGCTGAGCAGACGCGCCAGCGGTTCGAGCTTGCGCAGGCCGCAGCAGGCTTTGCGAAGGTCGACGTTTTTGTACATCGCACGCTCGCCATGTTGGCCAACGAACTGCACCGCCGCTTCGGCACGCGGCTTGAATCGCGCCACCGTCAGGCCGTAGCGTTGTTCGATGCGCGGGATCAGCGCCAGGGTTTCGTCATGCAGCGCGCCGGTGTCGAGCGTAGCGACTGCGATATCGAGGCCATGGCGTGCGATCAGGTCGGTGAGCACCATGTCTTCAGCGCCCAGGCTGGTCGCCTGCACCACCGCGCCGGCATGTTCGCTGGCGATCGATTGCAACACGGCGACAGCATGTGCGACGCGCTCGTCAAAGCCCGCCGTTTTGCGCGCGTAGAGCTCAATGGCTGACATTTGGGATCCCGGCGCTGACGGCATCACGGCGCCCGAACAGCGGTTGCGGCTCGACCGTGTCGCCTTGGTAGTGACCGGCAAAAAAGCGCAGTGCACGTTGTGCCGATTCCAGGCTCTGGTCGGCACGCAGCTCGACCGCGTCGAAGCCGGTGCGCTGCAACAGCGGCAGCATGTCGACCAGCACTTCGCCAGCGGCGCGGATCTCGCCGGCAAAACGCAGCCGCGTGCGCAGCAGGCGCGCCTGGCTGTAGGCGCGGCCATCGGTCCACTTGGGGAATTGCAGGACGACGAGCGCGATGCGGTCGAGGTGGGGCTGCAGCGCTTCGACGTCCTGGTCATTGGTCAGCGCCACGCCGAGTACCTGTCGCGCGCCGTCATCGATTGAGGTGGCGTCGTCGTGTTGGGCCAGCCACTCTTCGAGGCTGAACAGGCGGTGATCGGCGGCGTTGGACCAGGCGTCGTGCAAAGGGTCGACGAATTTCATGGTGCTTCCTTTTTGAGCTTCAGGCAGCGGTGGTCTGGCGCACGCGGTCGGCCGCGGTGCGGAAGGGCAGGGTGCCGATGCGGCGCACGGTGTCGACAAAACGCTCGTTGCTTTGGCGCTCGCTGCGGTAGGTGTCGATGACGGCTTCGATGGCGTCGGGCACTTCGTCGGCCGCAAAGCTCGGGCCGATGACCTTGCCTGGCACTGCCGCGCCGCTGAGCGTGCTGCCGTCGGAGCCGCCGAGGGTGAGCTGGTACCACTCGGCGCCGTCCTTGTCGACACCGAGGATGCCGATATGTCCGCTGTGGTGGTGGCCGCAGGAGTTGATGCAGCCGCTGATGTGGAGATCGATATCACCGATGTCGTACAGCGTGTCGAGGTCTTCGAAGCGCTCGGTGATGGCCGCTGCGATCGGGATCGAACGTGCGTTGGCCAGCGCGCACAGGTCGCCACCCGGGCAGGCGATCATGTCGGTGAGCAGGCCGATATTCGGGGTCGCGAGACCGAGCGCCTTGGCGGCCGACCACAGCGCGCGCAACTGCGCCGCGTGGACCCAGGGCAGCAGCAGATTCTGGTCATGCGTGACGCGCAGCTCGCCATGGCTGAAACGATCGGCGAGCTCGGCCGCCGCGTCCATCTGGTCCGCCGTGGCGTCACCCGGCGGCAGGCCGGCGCGCTTGAATGAAAGTGTCACTGCGCGGTAGCCGGGCAGGCGGTGCGGCTGCACATTGCGCTGCAACCAGCGGGTGTACGCGGGCGCCTGGTCGGTGTTGTCTTGGGGCGCAAAACCCAAGCTCGGATCTGCCGACTGAACGCCAGCAGGCAGCTCAAAACACGCCGCGATGCGGTCGAGTTCGGCCTGCGGGATCAGGTGCTCGTGGCCGGCCGGGTCGTCGCTCAAGATCTGCACGAACTCGGCATTCACCGCGTCGAAGAACTTTTGCCCTTCGGCCTTGACCAAGATCTTGATGCGCGCCTTGTACAAGTTGTCGCGGCGGCCAAGCTGGTTGTAGACGCGCACGATGGCCTCGATGTAGACGAGGATCTGCTGCCACGGCACAAAGGCGTTGATCAGCGGCGCGATGACCGGCGTGCGGCCCATGCCGCCGCCGACATAGACCTCGAAGCCGACCTCGCCGGCGTCGTTTTTGACGAGCTGCAGGCCGATATCGTGCCAGCGGATCGCGGCGCGATCTTCACGCGCGCCGCTGACCGCGATCTTGAATTTGCGCGGCAGGAAAGCAAACTCCGGGTGCAGCGTGCTCCACTGGCGCAGCACCTCGCAATAGGGGCGTGGGTCGACGATCTCGTCGGGCGCGATGCCGGCCAGCGCGTCGCTGGTGATATTGCGGATGCAGTTGCCGCTGGTCTGGATGCCATGCATGTCGACCTCGGCCAGCAGGTCCATCACATCCGCGCTGCGGTCGAGCGGGATCCAGTTGAACTGCAGGTTCTGGCGTGTCGTGAAGTGGCCAAAGCCGCCGCGCTGATTGGCCTTGCCGGCATCTTGCTCGTCAAACTCGCGAGCGATGCGCGCGAGCATGCGCAACTGCCGGCTGGCGAGTTCGCCGTAAGGCACCGCCACGCGAAGCATCGGCGCGTGGCGTTGCACATACCAGCCGTTTTGCAGGCGCAGTGGGCGAAAATCTTCGTCGGGCAGATCGCCGCTGAGGTGGCGGCTTAGCTGGTCGCGAAACTGCGCCGCACGGGCGCGCACAAACTGGCGGTCGAAAGTGTTGTAGCGGTACATCTGTCGCCTCTTTGATTTTTAGTGAATGACCTTCAGGCCAGCAAAAACGAGCGCGCCGCAGAGCAGCGCGCGCACCAGGCCTTCGGGCATGCGGCGGGTGAGTTGCGCACCCATCCAGATGCCGGGCAGCGAGCCGACGAGCAAGGCGCCAAGCAGGCCCCAGTCGATATGCCCGAGCGTTGCGTGGCCGATGCCGGCTACCAGCGTCAAGGGCACCGCGTGGGCGATATCGGTGCCCACCAGACGCTGCGCGTTCAGGCGCGGATAGAGCAGCAGGATCATCGTCGCGCCCAGCGCACCGGCACCGATCGACGACAGCGTGACGAGCACACCGAGGATCGCGCCGCAGAGCACCGTCAGCGCCGGCTTTTTTGATTCTGGCAACCAGCGCTCCAGGCGCAACCCGAGCGCGGCCCAGGTCTTTTTGTAGGCCACGACGAGCGCCGTCAGCAACAGTGCGATACCGAGCGAAAACGTCAGCGCCGCGGCCCAGCCTTTGGTGACGCCGGTGCCGTGCATCAGCGCGATGGTGCCCAGCGCGGCGGGCAGGCTGCCGGTGAGCAGCCGGCGCGTGATCAACCAATCGACCTGGCCGTGGCGGGCATGGGCGACAGCGCCGCCGGTTTTGGTGATCGCGGCGAACCAGAGGTCGGTGCCGATGGCCACCGCCGGGTTGAGCTTGAACAAGCCGATGAGCAGCGGCGTCATCAGCGAGCCGCCACCGACGCCGGTCATGCCGACGATGGCACCGACGCCGAAGCCGCTGAGAACCGCCAGAATATCCATGCCCGCGCAAACCCGAAGTTAGAGAACTCCGGCGACTGTAGGCAGCGGCCTTATTGTTGAGAACTACATATTCGTTGCATGTTTATGCCCCATCGGAATTTGGCTTTGATCGCGCGCCGGCTCGGTCTGCTTGGTTGGTTGGCCGGGCTGCTGCTGGGGTTGGCGGCATGCCAGAGCGTTCCGACACTGCCAGCCCCGCCGGTCGTCACCGCCACGGATCCACCGCCGATCGTCGTCGTGCCACCGCGTCCACCCAAACCGCCGCGCATCGGCTTGGCGCTTGGCGGTGGTGCGGCGCGCGGCTTCGCCCATATCGGCGTGATCCAGGTGCTCGAAGAAGCCGGCGTCAAGATCGACTTCGTGGCCGGCACCTCAGCTGGCAGCCTGGTGGCCGCGCTCTATGCCTCGGGCAAGAGCGGGCCGGAAATGGCTGCGCTGGCGCTGTCGATGGACGAGGGCGCGATCACCGACTGGTCGTTCCCGACGCGCGGCCTGATCCGCGCCGAAGCGCTGGCGCGCTACGTGCGGGAGCACACCGGGGCGAGGCCGATCGAGCAGATGCGGCTGCCGCTCGGCATCGTCGCCACCGACCTTGACAGCGGTGCGGCGATCCTCTTCCAGCGCGGTGATACCGGCTCGGCAGTGCGGGCTTCGAGCGCCGTGCCGGCGATCTTCCAGCCAGTGAAGATCGGTACCCGCGAATATGTTGATGGAGGACTGGTGTCGCCGGTGCCGGTGCGTTTTGCGCGCCAGATGGGCGCTGAAATGGTCGTCGCGGTCGACATCTCTTCACCGCCTGACGGCGCGGCCACCGGTGACCCTTTCAAGCTGCTCTTGCAGACCTTCGCGATCATGGGCAAGAGCATCAACCAATTCGAGCTGCGCGACGCCGATATCGTGATGCGGCCGCAACTCGCGGGTGTTGGCAGCGCCGACTTCAGCGCGCGCAGCCGGGCGATCGCAGCCGGCCGCGAAGCGGCATTGCTGCTGTTGCCATCGCTGCGCGCGCGCATCCTGGCATTGACCAAATAGCGCCGTCAAATGCGAAGCGGCAAAACGCGATCGGGCAGGAGCGATTGGGCAAAACGCGATCCGACAAAAGAAAAGGCCCGGTTTGCACCGGGCCTTGAAAGGAACGTCGAAAAAAACTTCGAGAGGTTCCGAGGAGACAACCTTCCACGAGAACCCGTCGCGCCTTGCGGCACGGCGGCAACTCTGTGAGCCGGTGATTCGCCTTAAAGTTCCGTCAAGCTTGATCGGGCAGATCAGGCGGCGCGGCGCGACTTGGTGGCGTTCTGGCCGGCCTTGACTGCCGTGCTCGTGATCGCCTGGAAATTGGCTTCGGCCATATCGGTGGCCTGCTTGCTGGCCTTCTGGACCGATTCGTAGGCGTTGTTCGCGGCGGCAACGGCAGACTTCACCAGTGCGACGGCGTTTTCGCTGCCGGCCGGGGCGTTTTTCACCGCGGTGTCGACCAGGGCCATGTACTGCTTCTGCGCGTCGGCGAGCTGGCTTTCAGCGGCCTTGGTGACTTCGGCATTCGTCGCTGCGGCGATGTCATAAACATGACGGCCATAAGCGGCGGCCTTTTCGGCGGCCGGCTGGAGCAGACCTTGCTGCAGGGCGACGAGCTCTTGCGCGTCTTTGATCGACAGCGCGGCGCGGGTCGTGTCGGCGACTTCGCCGAGCGCGGTTTTTGCGACTTGCAGATTCAGCTCGACGAGCTTTTCGACGCCTTCGAAGGCTTTTTGGGTCAGGCCGAAAAGGGTCTCGATATTGGCTTTTTGGGCGGCAACAATTTGTTCAGCGGTCAGGAAAGACATGGAAAACTCCAGTGGTTTGGTGATTGGTTCGCGGTGTTTGCTGCACCGCAACATGAGATGAAGTATAGGGTTCTCCCGAGGCATTGCAAGTACTTTCTGCTGCGCCGCAGCAATCTAGAGCGCGTTTTCTAGAATCGACGCTGATGCGGGCCTTTCACAGCGACCATTTCGTTCTGCCATTGCCGCCCGGGCATCGCTTCCCGATGGGCAAATACCGGCTGCTTCGCGAGGCGGCAGAAGCGTCGATACCTGGCGTTCGGGTCTGCGAAGCCCCGGCCGCCAGCGACGGTGAACTGGCCTTGGCACACGACCCGGCCTGGATCGACGCCGTTGCCGAAGGCACGACCAGCGCGGCACAACAACGCGAGGTCGGCTTCCCGTGGTCAGCGGCCATGGCCGAACGCGCCCGCCGATCGGTCGGCGCGACGATCGCGGCGGCGCGCACCGCGTTCATCGAAGGCGAAGGTGTCGCCGCCAACCTGGCCGGCGGTACCCACCATGCCTTTGCGCACAAGGGATCGGGGTTTTGCGTTTTCAACGATGTCGCGGTGGCGGCGCGGCTGATGCAGGCCGAGTCGCACCGCCTGCATCGCCGGTTGCTGCGTGTATTCGTGATTGACCTCGACGTGCACCAGGGCAACGGCACCGCAGCGATCTTTGCCGACGACCCGACGGTGTTCACGTTTTCGATGCACGGCGAAAGGAATTTCCCGTTCCGCAAAACGGTGAGCGACCTCGATGTCGAGTTGCCGGACAGCTGCACCGACGAGCCCTATCTGGCGGCGTTGGACGCGGCGCTCGACGTCGCATGGACGCGGCAGCAAACCTCAGCCCCGGCGCTGGCCTTCTATCTGGCAGGAGCCGACCCCCACGAAAACGACCGCCTCGGCCGCCTGAAGATCAGCGCAGCCGGCCTGGCCGAACGTGACCGGCGCGTCTTCGCCTGGCTGCGCGAACGGCGCATCCCCGTCGCGGTCTCGATGGCCGGCGGTTACGGCCGCGATCTGGCCACCACCGTGGCCATCCAGTGCCAAACGCTGGCACTTGCGCAGCAGAGCTGGCAAGAGTGGGCGCCGCAACCAGCGGCAGAATGCAGGGGATGAGCTCTCGGCCCGTTGCGCTGCCCCGCCATCACTACCTCCAGTTCCAATCGATCACCACGCGCTGGTCGGACAACGACGTCTACGGCCATGTCAACAACGTCGTTTTTTACAGTTGGTTCGATACCGCGGTCAACCGCTGGCTGATCGAAGCCGGCGCTCTGGATGTCGATCAGGGCGCACTGATCGGCCTGGTGGTGCAGACCCACTGCGACTATTTCTCACCGCTGCAATTTCCACAAACCGTTGACGCCGGCATCGCTGTCAGTCGCGTCGGGAAATCCAGCGTGCGCTACGAGATCGGGCTGTTTGCCGCCGGCGCCGAATTGAGCGCGGCGGCCGGCCACTTCGTGCATGTTTATGTTGATCGTCAGACGCGCCGTCCGGTGACCTTGCCGGCCGAATTCTTGAACGCCATCCAACCCCTTCGCAGCATCGAATGATCCCAACCCAGCACATCACGCCTGAGTCCACCGCAGCGGTTGACGCCGCGATCACATCACGCCATTCGATGCGGCGCTTTCTGCCGACGCCGGTGCCGCAGCAGCTCATCGAGGACATCCTTCGGGTGGCCTCGTTCGCGCCGTCGGGCACCAACACCCAGCCCTGGAAAGTCACGGTGCTCACGGGCGCGGCCAAAGAATCGCTCTCGGCTGCCATCTGCGCAGCATTTGACGACCCCGCAGAACGCGCCCTCCATACCGAGGAGTACGCCTACTACCCGACCGAGTGGCAGCCGCCCTATATCGACCGCCGGCGCAAGATCGGCTGGGACCTCTACGGCCTGCTCGGCATCGGCAAGACCGACAAGCCGCGCATGCACGAGCAGCACCGTCGCAACTACGATTTTTTTGACGCGCCGGTGGGTTTGATCTTCACGATCGACCGCCTGATGCGCCAGGGCAGTTGGCTCGACTACGGCATGTTCCTGCAAAACGTCATGGTCGCGGCGCGTGCGCGTGGGCTGCACACCTGCCCGCAGGCCGCCTTCACGCCGTTTCACCGCATCATCGAATCACAGCTCGGCATACCCGCCACCGAGATGGTCGTTTGCGGCATGTCGCTCGGCCATGTCGACCCGGACGCCATCGAAAACTCGCTAGTCACCGAGCGCGAGCCCGTTGCCGGGTTCACCCGGTTCGTGTCCTGATCGAAGGCCTTTCGCCGGTTTCAATGAAAGACCCGTCGCGATGACTCTGAAACAAGTGCTGGTCCGCCTGGCCGTACCGATGGCGCTCTGCTGGCCCGGCCTGTCGCAGGCAGCCGAGATTGACGGCGGCATGTTGTCGGTGTGGTGGGGCGTGCCTTTTGCCGGCATGCTGCTGTCCATCGCGATCGTGCCGCTCGCGGCGCCGGGCATCTGGCACCACCACTTCGGCAAGATCGCCGCGGCCTGGTCGCTCGCTTTTCTGCTGCCCTTTGCCATCGCTTTCGGTCCCGGTCTGACGGGTGCGGTGGTGGTGCACACGCTGCTTGCGGAGTACATCCCGTTCATCCTGTTGCTGGTGGCGCTGTTCACTGCCGCCGGCGGCATCTACGTGCGCGGCAACCTGCACGGCAGCCCGGCGACGAACGTCGCGATCATGGCCATCGGGTCGGTTCTGGCCAGCGTCATGGGGACGACCGGTGCGTCGATGTTGCTCATCCGCCCGCTGGTACGCGCCAACGACAACCGCAAGCATGTCGCGCATGTGGTCGTCTTCTTCATCTTCACCGTCAGCAACGCTGGCGGCTCTTTGACGCCGCTGGGCGACCCGCCGCTGTTCCTGGGGTTCCTGAAGGGGGTCGAGTTCTTCTGGACCGCCAAGCACATATTTCCGGAAACGCTGTTCTTGCTCGGCGCGTTGCTCGCCATTTTCTATGCCGTCGACAGCTACTGGTACCGCAAAGAGGGCGTGCTGAAGATGGATCCCACACCCGACACGCCCAGCCTGGGCCTTGAGGGCGTGATCAACTTCCTGCCGTTGCTGGCTGTGATGGCGCTGGTGCTGATCAGCGGCGTGTGGAAGCCGGGCATCGCCTTCGATGTCTTCGGCACCCAGGTCCAGTTGCAGCAAATCGTGCGCGACGTGTTGCTGCTGGTCGTCACGCTGGTGTCACTGGCGATCACGCCCGCGGGCGTGCGCGAAAAGAACCAGTTTTCGTGGGCCCCGATGCAGGAGGTGGCCAAGCTCTTTATTGGTATCTTCCTGACGATGATCCCGGTTCTTGCGATTCTCAAGGCCGGGGAGTCTGGCGCCTTTTCTGCCGTTGCGCGCGCGGTCACCGGCCCGGATGGCAAGCCGCTGGAGTGGGCCTACTTCTGGTTCAGTGGTGTGCTCAGTTCTTTCCTCGACAACGCACCAACCTACCTCGTGTTCTTCAACCTCGCTGGCGGCGACGCGAAGGTGCTGATGACGACGCTGGCCGGCACGCTGGCGGCAGTCTCTGCGGGCTCGGTGTTCATGGGCGCCAACACCTACATCGGCAACGCGCCGAACTTCATGGTCAAGGCGATCGCCGAAGAGCGTGGCATCCGCATGCCCAGCTTCTTTGGCTACATGGCCTGGAGCGGCTGCGTGCTGATCCCGCTGTTTGTGCTGATGACCTTCATCTGGTTTCGCTGAAGCGAGCGCGCTGTCATGACTCAAGCCCATGTCCTCGTCTCGCGTGCCGTATTCCCCGACGTCGTCGAGCGGCTCCGACGCCACTTTGAGGTCGAGGACAACCCTGCCGACATCATCTTCAGCAAGGCGCAACTTGTCGAACGCCTGCAAGGCAAGGCGGGGGTTTTCACCACCGGCAGCGAACGTATCGACGCCGAGGTGCTCGCAGCGTGCCCGGGCCTGCGCGTGGTCGCCAACATGGCGGTGGGCTACAACAACTTCGACATCGCCGCCTGCACGGCGCAGGGTGTGCTGGCCACCAACACGCCCGATGTGCTGACCGAGACGACCGCCGATTTTGGCTTCGCGCTGATGATGGCCGCGGCGCGGCGCATCGCCGAGAGCGAACATTTCCTGCGCCGCGGCGAGTGGACACGCTGGTCGTTCGACATGTTCACCGGCAGCGATGTCCACGGCGCGACGCTGGGCATCCTGGGCATGGGCCGCATCGGGTTGGGCGTCGCCCGCCGCGGTGCGCTCGGCTTCAACATGAAAGTCATCTATCACAACCGCAGCCGGCTGCCGGCAGCCGACGAAGCCCCGATCGGCGCGCGCTACGTCGACAAGGCCACGCTGCTGCGCGAGGCCGACCATCTGGTGTTGGTGCTGCCGTATTCAGCCGCCAGCCACCACGCGATTGGCGCCGCCGAACTCGGCCTGATGAAACCGACCGCGACGCTGACCAACATCGCGCGCGGCGGCATCGTCGATGACGCCGCGCTGGCGGCTGCGCTGCTTGAGCGCCGCATCGCAGCGGCCGGGCTCGACGTCTTTGAAGGCGAGCCGGCGGTCCACCCCGACCTGCTCACGCTGCCGAACGTCGTGCTCACCCCGCATATCGCCAGCGCCACCGTCGCGACGCGGCGCGCGATGGCCAACCTCGCGGCCGACAACCTCATCGCCGCGTTGACCGGCGGCACGCCGCCGACGCCGATCAACCCCGACGTGCTGCGCCGGGCGGTACTGAGATGATGCCCCCCGCGCTGGCCTGAGACAATCACGCTCATGCCCGACTCGATAGCCATGGCGGTGGCCCTTGCGCTGCTGGCGCTGAACTTGTTGCTCGTGCTGTGGCTGGCGCTGCGCCGGCAGGCAGGCAGCGAGGTCGAAAACGCCGTCAACCAGACGATTGAAAAACTCGAACGCGAGCTGCGCGACGAACTCGGCCGCCAGGCGCAGACCACCCGCGCCGACCTCGGCACCTTCCAGCAGATGCTGCTCACCCAGGGCGGTGATGTCGCGCGCACGCAAAACGAGCAGATCGATTCTTTCCGGCTGCAACTCAGCGCCACCGCGCAGCAGACCGATGCCGCGCTGCGCCGCTTCAGCGACACCCTGGCCGAACAACTGCAAGCGCTGTCGGCGGCCAACGAGCGGCGCCTGATCGCGTTGCAAGAAGGCAACGAAAAAAAGCTCGACCAGATGCGCGCGACAGTGGATGAAAAACTGCATGCCACGCTCGAGCAGCGGCTGGGCGAAAGTTTCAAGCAGGTCGCCGACCGACTCGAACAGGTGCACCGCGGGCTGGGCGAGATGCAGACGCTGGCGCGCGATGTCGGCTCGCTGAACCGGGTGTTGAACAACGTCAAGACCCGCGGCATCGTTGGCGAGGTGCAACTTGCGGCCTTGCTCGAACAGGTCTTCACGCTCGAGCAGTACGCGGCAAATGTCGAGACTGTGCCGGGGTCGGGCGCCCGGGTCGAATTTGCGATCCGCCTGCCAGGCCGGCGCGGCCCCGAGGACGGCGGCGCGCCGCTGTGGCTGCCGATCGATGCAAAGTTTCCGCGCGAAGACTACGAGCGCCTGCTCGACGCACAAGAGCGTGCCGACCCGGTAGGTGTCGAGACGGCGGCCAAGGCCATCGAGACCCGCCTGAAGCTCGAAGCCAAGACGATCCGCGAAAAGTATGTCGCGGCACCCTACACCACCGACTTTGCGATCCTCTTCGTGCCGACCGAAGGCCTGTACGCCGAGGCACTGCGCCGGCCCGGGCTGGTCCAGGCCTTGCAACGCGAGTACCAGATCATGCTCGCCGGGCCGACGACGTTGCTGGCCACGCTGTCGAGTCTGCAGATGGGCTTTCGCACGCTGGCGCTGGAAAAACGCAGCGCCGAGGTCTGGCAGGTGCTGGGCATGGTCAAGACCGAGTTCGAGCGCTTCGGTGATGTGCTCGCCAAGACGAAGAAAAAAATTGAAGAAGCGAGCTCGACGATCGACCTGGCCGCGGTGCGCACCCGCGCGATGGCGCGCCAGCTGAAAAGCGTCGAAGCGATGCCCGATGCCAGCCTCGATGCGGCGACACCTGCGATCTTGCCCGGGGTTAACGGCGACAACAGCGACAACAGCGACGACGCGGCCGAGCGCAACATCGCCACCGACATCGCCACCAACACCGCCGGCTCGCCGCGTGCGTGATCCCGGCGCGGGCATCGCCGGCCGCGTCGTGCTGGCGCTGGTCATCGGCCAGGTCGGCATCCACGCGTCGATGGCCGGGCTGCGCATGGCCGCACCCTTGCAGACCCTGCGCGAAGGTTATGGCGCCTGGTCGGTCGGCATGCTGCTGGCGGTATTTGCCGCTGCGCCGGTGCTGCTGGCGCTGTGGTCGGGGCGCATGGCCGACCGCTACGGCTACCACCGGCCGGTGCACATCGGCATCGTGCTCACCGTCGCCGGCGGGCTGCTCGCCGTGGCGTCGACCTATGCCCAGGGCAGGCTGCACTTCGGCCTGCTGATGGCCGCTGGCATGTTTGCCGGTGCCGGCGCGAATATGGGCATGCTCGCGATCCAGCGCACCGCCGGCCAGGCCGCGCGGGATGCCGCCGAGAGGGTGCGCATCTTCAGCTGGCTCGGGGTGGCGCCGTCGTTTGCGAATGTCGTCGGGCCGGTCTCGGCCGGTTTCATGATCGACTACGGCGGATTCGGCGCGGCCTACGCGCTGATGCTGGCGCTGCCGCTGCTGACGCTGGTCAGCGCACGCTGGGTGCCGCGGCGCCCAGCCGGTCCGCCGGCCGCTGCGCCGGGCCAGTATGGCAGTGCCTGGACCCTGCTGCGCGCACCGGGCATGAAGCGGCTGCTCGTCGTCAACTGGCTGCTTTCGGCCTGTTGGGACGTGCACAGTTTTGCGGTGCCGCTGATCGGCCACGAGTACGGCTACAGCGCGTCGACGATCGGCCTCATCCTGGGCACCTTCACGCTCAGCGTGAGCTTGATTCGGCTGGTGATCCCGATGCTCGCCCACCGCGTCAGCGAGATTGTCGTGCTGCGCGCCGCGATGGTCGCCACCGGCGCGGTGCTGGCGCTGTACCCGTTTGCAGAGTCGCCCTGGCTGATGGCCGGCCTGGCCGCGCTGCTCGGGATCGGCCTCGGTGCGGTGCAGCCGATGATCATGTCCACGCTGCACCAGATCACGCCCGACCAGCGCCATGGCGAGGCGCTGGCGTTTCGTTCGATGGCGATCAATCTGTCGAGCACCGTGATGCCGCTGTTGTTTGGCGCCGCCGGGGTCGCCGTTGGTGTCGCGGCCTTGTTCTGGGTTGTTGGCGCGGGCGTTGCGCTGGGCTCCCAGCTGGTCGTCAGGTTGACGCACAAACCGGTGCCGCATTAGCGGCGGGCGTCCACCCGACTGCAATCTGACTGGCACCAGACCGCCGCGGCCAGGCCGCGGTGGTGTCAGCGGCAGCCGCTCAGAATTTGATGCCGGCCTGAGGCGGCCGCTCTGAGTCGCCGCGTGGCGCGGTGGTCGGCGATACAGGAGCCAGCGGCTCGGCGGCCGGCACCGGTGCAGGTGGCGCCGCGCGGGCGACCAGCGGCGTTACTGCCGGCGCGCGCCAGCCGCGTGGCAGGCGGGACTCGCGCGGGTAATTTGCCGCATCGAGATAGCTGCTCCAGTCGGCAGCAGAAAAGCCGCGCAGCGCCTGCGCGCCGACGGTGGCGGCGGGAATCGTGCGCGACCCGACCAAGCGCTCAAGTGCCGCCCCGTCGTCGTCGCTCTGGATGCGTTTTTCGCTGAAGGGCACACCACGTTGCTGCAGCAACCGGCGTGCGTCGTCGCAGGGCGGGCAGTCGGCGGCAGCAAAAAAGGTCACCGGGAAACGTGCCGCGACCTGGCGCAGCTCGAGCGGCAATTGCAGGTCTTCGCCGCCAGTTGTGGCTGCTGTGCCAGCCGCACTGCCGGTTGCGTCGCGACGCAGCTCGGTGACACGCGCGCCGGGCTCGCTGGGCGCACGGTCGGTGTAGGTGATCTTGCCGTCGGGCCCGACGACCTTGTAAAGCGCCTGCGCTGGCGTTGCCGCCAACAGCAGCGTACCGAATAGCGCAACAGTACGTGCAACAACACGCGCAGCGACCCGCGCACTGAGCAGCCGTGCGGCGGGGCTTGTCTTCAACGTGAACGTCAGCGTCGGCATCGGCATCGGCTTGGATCCTCAGGCGAGCCCGGCACGGCGCAACAGCGCATCGGCGCTGGGCGCGCGACCGCGAAAAGCGCGGAAGCTGTCCAGGGCCGGGCGGCTGCCGCCCGTTTCGAGAATCTCGCGACGGTAGCGCCTGCCGGTCTCGGCGTCCAGCGCGCCGGCCTGCTCGAAGGCACTCCAGGCGTCGCTGCTGAGCACTTCGGCCCATTTGTAGCTGTAATAACCGGCCGCGTAACCGCCGGCAAAGATATGCGCGAAGGCATGCTGGAAGCGGTTGATCGCCGGCGGCGGCAGCACCGAGACTTCGGCGCGCACTTCTTCGGCCAGGGCGTTGATGCCCGTCGCTTGGGCCGGCTCGGCGTAGAGCCGCATATCGAACAGCGCGTACTCCATCTGCCGCAGCAGCCCTAAGCCGACGAGGTAGTTGCGCGCTGCGAGCATCTTGTCAAACAAGGCGCGCGGGAGTGGCTCGCCGGTGTCGACATGGGCGGTCATGCGCCGCAGCACGTCCCACTCCCAGCCGAAGTTTTCCAAGAACTGGCTCGGCAGCTCGACCGCATCCCACTCGACGCCGTTGACGCCGGACACGCCGAGTTCGTCGACCTGGGTCAACAGGTGGTGCAGGCCGTGGCCCCATTCGTGAAACAGGGTCAGCACATCGGCATGCGTCAGCAGTGCCGGCCGCTCGCCCTGCGGCGACGCAAAATTGCACACCAGATGCGCCACCGGCGTCTGCACCTCGCCGCCGCCGTCAGGCCGCAACCAGCGGCTGCGCGCCGGGGCCATCCAGGCGCCAGGGCGTTTGCCGGGGCGGGCGTGCAGGTCGAGGTAGACCCGCGCCAGCAGCTTCGCCGGCTGGCCGTGCGCCGGATCGCGGCGCGTGATGCGCAGCACGCGCACGCTGTCGTGCCAGACCGGGGCGCTGCCTTCACTGATCGAAACATCGAACAGCGTTTCGACGATGCGCAGCAGGCCGTCAAGCACCCGCGGCAGCGTGAAGTAGGCCTGCACCTCAAGGGCGCTGTAGCTGTACTGCGCCTCGCGCAGCTTTTCGCTGACAAAGGCCAGGTCCCAGGCCTGCGGATCGTCAATGCCCAACTGCGCCGATGCAAAGTCGCGCAGTTGGTCGAGCTCGCGCTGGGCATGTGGCCGCGCGCGCTGCGCGAGGTCGCGGATGAAGTCAATCACTTCGGTCGCCGAGTCGGCCATCTTCGGCACCATCGACAGCGCGGCGTAGTTGGCATAGCCAAGCAACTGCGCCTGCTCCTGGCGCAGTTGCAGCAGCTCGGTCATCACGCCCGAGTTGTCCAAGGCTGCCGGCCCGAGTTCGCTGGCGCGCGATGTGTAGGCGCTGTGCAGAGCCTGGCGCAACGCGCGGTCTTCAAGGTACTGGATCGCCGGGATGTAGACCGGCGCGTGCAGGCTCAGGCGGTGACCATCGACACCCGCGGCAACCGCGGCGGCGCGGGTCGCGCTGAGCACATCGTCGGGCAGGCCGGCCAGGCGCGCCGGGTCTGCAACATCGAGTGTGAAAGCGCCGGTGGCGTCGAGCACATGCTCGGAGAACCGCTGCGCCAGTTCGGCCAGACGCTCGCGCAGCTGGGCATTGCGCAGCTTGGCTTCGCCCCGCAGTTCAGCGCCGGCCAATGTGAAGTCGCGGATCGCGTTGCCGAGCTCGCGCTGACGCGACGGTGCTGCGGCGCTGGGGCCTGCGGCGACGGCCTTGTATTTTGCAAACAGGCGCTCGTCACCGGCGATGCGGGTCTGGAACTCGGTGATCGGCGCCAGCGCCGCGTTGTAGGCCGCGCGCAGCGCGCTTGTGTCAGCAACAGCATTCAAATGTTCGACCGCGCTCCAGGCGGTGCCCAGGCGCTCAAGCGCGACGTCGAGTACCGCCGACAGGCCGTCGTAGTCATTCGGTGCATCGGGGCCGACCGCAGCTTCGAGCGCCTGCAGCGCCTGCGCCAGCAAGGCCTCGACGGCGGGGCCGACATGGTCGGCGCTGATCTTGTCAAACGCCGGCAGCGCGGCGCCAATTTCCAGCAGCGGATTGTTCATTTTGCCGCGGCACGTTCAGCCGCCTCCACGGTATTGGCCAGCAGCATCGTGATCGTCATCGGCCCGGTGCCGCCAGGCATCGGTGTGATCCACCCGGCGACCTCGCGCACGGCGGCGAAGTCGACATCGCCGCAGAGCTTGCCGGCCTCGTTGCGGTTGACCCCGACATCGATGACGATGGCGCCGGGCTTGACCATGTCTGCGGTGACGGTGTTGCGCCGGCCGACGGCGGCGACCACGATATCGGCCTGCCGGGTGTGCACAGCGAGATCGGGCGTGGCGCTGTGGCAGACCGTGACCGTTGCGTTGGCCTGCAGCAGCAGCAAGGCCATCGGCTTGCCGACGGTATTGCTGCGCCCGATGACCACCGCATGTTTGCCGCGGATGTCGATGCCGGTGCTTTCGATCAGCTTCATGCAGCCATAGGGCGTGGCGGGCCGCAGGCCAGGCGCGCCGGTCATCAGCTCGCCGGCAGAAAGGGTCGAAAAGCCGTCAACATCCTTGAGCACGCTGATGGCTTCGATGACCTTGTGCGGGCTGATGTGTTTGGGCACCGGCATCTGCACCAGGACGCCGTGGATGGTCGGGTCGGCATTCAGCGCCGCGATGCGGTCGAGCAGCGCTGTTTGGCTGAAATCCGCGGCGTACTGTTCGAGCACCGAGCGCAGGCCGTGGTCGGCGCAGGCCTTGACCTTGTTGCGCACGTAGATCGCGCTCGCCGGGTCGTCGCCGACGAGGATCACGGCCAGGCCGGGCTGGTGGCCCTGTGCTGCAAGCGTTGCGACACGCGCACCCAGCGCGCCGCGCATCTGGCGCGACAACGCCAAGCCGTCAATCAGTTGTGCTGCCATGCCGCACGCGCAAAGCAAAACGCCATCAGGCCTTTTGCTGCGCGCCGAGCGCGATCTTCAGCAGGTCGGCGACGGTATTGGCGTTGAGCTTTTCCATGATGTTGGCGCGGTGCGCCTCCACCGTCTTGATACTGATACCAAGATCGTCAGCAATCTGCTTGTTCAGCCGGCCGGCGACGATGCGCTCGAGCACCTGCGCTTCGCGCGTAGTCAGGCGGCCGAGCAGGGCGTCGCGGCTGGCCGCCTCCTGGTGCTGGCTGAAGGCAGCACGGGCCTGGTCGAGCATGCGTTCGACGAGACCCAGCAGGTCTTCTTCTTTAAACGGCTTTTCGATGAAGTCCATCGCGCCCTTTTTCATCGTTGTCACCGCCATCGGCACGTCGCCGTGGCCGGTGATGAAGACGATCGGCAGCGGGCTCTTGCGCTCCATCAGGCGGTCTTGCAGCTCCAGCCCGCTCATACCGTCCATCCGGATATCAGCGATCAGGCAGGCGACTTCGCGTGGGTCGAAGCGCGACAGGAAAGACTCGGCGGAATCAAAACACTTGACCCGGTAGTCCTTGCCTTCGAGCAACCACTGCAGTGAATCACGCACGGCCTCGTCGTCGTCGACAACGTAGACGGTTCCTCTTTTCGGGATCAGGCTCATGGCAGCGTGGCGGTGGTGGTCGTTGAGAAAAATCCGGCGTCGGCGCGGCGCGGCGGCAAGGTGGTCTCGGCGCGCGAGGGCAGGTCGACCGGCAAGGTGAAGGCAAAACGGCAGCCCACGATGGTGCTTCCATTGTAGAGGTTCTGCGCCCGCATCCTGCCGCGGTGCGACTCGATGATCGAGCGGCACAGGCTCAGGCCGATCCCTAAGCCTTCGGCCTTGGTAGAAAAGAAGGCTTCGTAGAGACGCTCGATGACCTCGTCCTTCAGGCCGGGGCCGTTGTCGGTGACGCTGAATTCGATGACCCCGCCTTCTTCTGGCGTGTGGCGCGGTACGACCCGCAACTCCAGATGCCGGCGCGCGGCCGGCAGTTGCGCCGAGTCGATCGCCTCGGCAGCGTTTTTGAGCAGGTTGAGCAGCACCTGCTCGATCAGGATCGGGTCGACCATCAATACCGGCAAGCGCTGTGCGACGTAGGTGCGGATCGCGACGTTGCGCCGGCGCAGTTCGATGCCGGCAAGCTCGATCGTGTCTTCGACCAGCTGCTTGGCCTGCGCCGGCTGGCGTTGCGGCTCGCTCTTTTTCACGAAGGCGCGGATGCGGTGGATGATCTGGCCGGCCCGCTCGGCCTGGTGCGCGGTTTTTTTCAGCGCTGCGACAAGATCGTCCTTCTGGATCGAATCGTTGACGACCCGCGAGACCATGCCGTTGCAATAGTTGGTGATTGCGGTCAGCGGCTGATTCAGTTCGTGCGCCACCGACGAGGCCATCTCGCCCATCGTCATCAGGCGGCTCGTGACAGCGGCCTTCTCGGCTTGCAGCGCGGCCTGCTCGTCGGCACGGCGGCGCGCACTGATGTCGGTGGCAATCAGCATCTGGGCCAGGCGGCCGTCGGTCCATTGCAGGTAGCGCGAGCGCACGTCGAACCATTTGTTCAAGGTCTCGACATAGATCTCGCGCAAGTCGCCGCTGCTCTCCGTCAGCGCCTGGGTCGGCAGGCCGGAAAGGTTGTCGACCTCTTCGTCGAGATCATGTTCGAAGTTCGCCCCCGGCTGGCCGCCGGTCAACCAGCCGTGGCCGCGGGCGTCGGCGCCGAACCAGAGCCGGTAGGAGCGGTTGGCAAAGAGCAGTTCGCCCTGCTGCACCGAGAGCACCGAGACCGATGCATCGAGGCCTTCGAGCACCGTCGTGAAGCGCTCGTGCGACGCCGAAAGCTGGTCGCGGATACGCTTGGCTTCGGTGATGTTGGTGATTGACGTCATCCAGCCGGTCTGGTGCCCTTTGGGGTCGATCAGCGGCGAGACATACAGCCGCGCGTCGAAGAGTGACAAGTCCTTGCGCATCAGCCGCACTTCGATGCCGCCGGGCGGGCTGCGGCCCTGCATCTCCTGCTGCAGCAGGCGCTGGTTTTCTTCGATGCGGTCGGGCGGCCAGTAGGGGAAGGGCGGTTTGCGGCCGACGAGCTCGCTGTCTGAGTAGCCGCTCATCTGGCAGAAGGCGGCGTTGACGTAGGTGATCCGGCCATCGAGGTCGAGCGCGCGCATGCCGGTGAGTAGCGAGTTTTCCATCGCTCGGCGGAACTGTGTTTCCTGCACCAGCGCCGACTGGATCTGCGAGCGCCGCCGCATATGGCGCCAGGTGCCAAGCAGCATCCACACCGTGAGCACCGAAAGCGCCACGACCATCCAGAACAAGGTATTGCTGATCAGGCCGATCGATGTGCGCCAGCCTTCGCCGCGCAGCATCAGGCCGTTCAAGGCGGGTGTCAGGGGTGCGTCGTGCAGGATCGATGCGCGCTGTGCGGCTTTTGGCGGCGGCGTGGTTGAGGTGCTGGCCAACGCGACTTGGGCGTCGCCGACGATCGACATCAGATGGCGGCGCACGACGTCGGGTGGCACATGGTGGCGCAGCAGGGCGTCGACGCTGTATTCGACGATCACGGTGCCAGTGAACTGCCCCTGCTCGATGATTGGCACATGGAGCTGGAAGACCGCCGTGCCCGACAGGTTGCGGAAGG
>JANOKR010000496.1:0-2987 GCA_031419315.1 Betaproteobacteria bacterium | reverse complement strand
GCCATCGCGTCTTTGCGCCGGCGCAGCATGCGGTCGCGCACGTAGTCCTGGAACGACAAGGTGCTCATCGAAAGCGCCTGGGCGTCTTCGGCCACGGTGCTTGATTTTGCGGGTGTCTGGGCGGCCGCTCGCGGCGCGGGGGCCTGCGGCGCTGCGGGCTCGGCCGGCCCGGCAACACGCTCGAAGCGCTGCACACTCTCAGCCGCCATCGCGAGCACCTCGACACCTTCAGCGCAAGGCCGCGTCGACAGCACCACCGCTTCGCTGCCAAAAGCTTGGCGCACCTGGTTCAGCGCATCGCGCGACGTTTTCGCGGTGAAGCGTTTGACGTTCATGCGGCCTCCCGCAGAGCCGCCTCAAGGGCGGCCAGCCCCCTCGGGAGGGTGAGCCGGCACCGAGCGAGCGCCTGCGCGCTCGCGAGTGGCTGACGAACGCCCTGCGGCTTGCAAGCCGCAGGGCAGCGAACGAATGTGAGCGTGGGGGTCATACATGTCCTCCGATGATCGAACCGATGCGGATCGAATGGGTATCTGGAATTTCACTGTGCGCCAGCACCTTCAGGCGCGGCACGGCACGTTTGAGCAGCCGCGCGATCTGCGCGCGAATCGCGTCCGGCACCAGCAGGCAGGCCGGCACGCCCAGGTCTTCCTGCCGGCGCGCGCTGTCCACCGCGCTGCGGGTCAGGGTCTCGGCAACACCGGGGTCGAGTGCGGCGCCATGCGGCGAGTTCAGCGCCTGCGTCACCAGGCGTTCGAGTTCGGGTTCGAGCGCGATCACGTCGAGCTCTTTCACCGGGCCGTAGATCTGCTGCACGATCGCCGGCGCCAGGTGGACGCGGATGCGGCGGGCCAGCTCGGCCGGGTCGCTCACGTTGCCAGCAACGGTGCCGGCATGTTCAGCCAGGCATTCGACGATGCCGCGCACGTCACGGATGTGCACACCCTCTTCTAGCATCAGTTGGAGCACCTTTTGCAATGTCGCGATGCCAACCATCTTGGGTACCACGTCCTCGATCAATTTGGGTGCCAGTTTTGTCATGTGGTCGACCAGCGACTGGGTCTCCACGCGGCCGAGCAAACGGGCCGCGTTGACTTGCATCAAGTGTGAAAGGTGGGTCGCCACCACGGTCGCGCAATCAACGACCGTAAATCCGGCCATTTGGGCCATGTCGCGGTGGCGTTCTTCGATCCACACCGCGGGCAGGCCGAAGGCCGGGTCCTGGGTCTTCGCGCCGGGCAGCGCCTGCGTCGCGCCGCCAGGGTTGATCGCCAGGTGCATGCCCGGGAAAGCCTCGCCTTCGCCGACCACCGCACCACGCAGCGTGACCCGGTACATACCGGGTTTGAGGTCGACCAGGTTGTCGCGGATATGCACCGGCGGCGGCAGGAACCCAACGTCCTGCGCAAACTTCTTGCGCACCCCCTTGATGCGCGCGAGCAGCTCGCCATTGCGCCCTTTGTCGACCAGCGCGATGAGGCGGTAACCGACTTCGAGGCCGAGCGTGTCGACCGGCGTCAGGTCGTCCCAGCTGGCTTCGGCATTCGGCGCCGGCAGCTCGGCACCACTCGGCGTGCGCGGCGTTGCCGCAGCCTTGCGCTGGCGTTTGTTGGCACTCCAGGCGAGCGCGCCGAGCGCAGCACCGACGGTCAGGAAAACGGCGTGCGGCATGCCCGGCACGAGCCCGAGCGCGCCGACGATGGCCGCGGTGACACCCATCGCCATCGGCTTGTCAAACACCTGCTGGCGGATCTGGGTGCCGACGTCGTGCTCCTTGCCGACCCGCGAGACGACCATCGCCGCCGACACTGAGATCAGCAACGCCGGGATCTGGGCCACCAGCGCGTCGCCGATGGCGAGCAGGATGTAGCTGCGCGCGGCCTCAGCCGCAGACAGGTCGTGCATCAACATGCCGATCGCAAAGCCGCCGATGATGTTGATGAACAGGATCAGCAGGCCGGCGACCGCGTCGCCGCGCACATATTTGCTGGCACCGTCCATCGAGCCAAAGAAGTCGGCTTCTTCGCCGACCTCGGCGCGCCGCTTGCGGGCTTCTTTTTCGTCGATCAGGCCGGCGTTGAGATCGGCGTCGATGGCCATCTGCTTGCCCGGCATCGCGTCCAACGTGAATCGCGCGCCGACCTCGGCGATGCGCTCGGCGCCCTTGGTCACGACGATGAAATTGATGACCACCAGGATCGCAAAAACAAGCAGGCCGACGGCGTAGTTGCCGCCGATCAAAAAGTGGCCAAAGGACTCGATGACCTGGCCCGCCGCGCCCGGGCCGGTGTGGCCTTCGAGCAGCACCACACGTGTCGAGGCGACGTTGAGCGACAGGCGCAGCAGCGTCGTCACCAGCAGCACCGACGGCAGCGCCGCAAAGTCCAGCGGCCGCGTCATGTTCGCGGCGACCATCATGACCATCAGCGCCATCGCGATGTTGAAGGTGAAGAGCAGGTCCAGGGCCAGCGGCGGCAGCGGCAAGACCATCATCGCCAACACCATGACGATGAAGATCGGCGCCGTCAGGGCCTTGATCACACCGGCACGCGGGCCGATCAGCGCGTCGAGCTTGCGCATCCATTCATTCATTCAGATTCTTCCTCGGTGACTGGTGTGCGCACGCCCGGGTCCAGCTCCGGCGGCACTTGCGGGTCAGGGGTTTGTGGCGCCGGCACACCCGGCCCTGCGATCGACGCGCGCAACTGGTAGACCCAGGCCAGCACCTGGGCGACAGCGGCAAACAGCGCCGCCGGGATCTCGCGGTCGACCTCGGCATGGGCATACAGCGCACGCGCCAGCGGCGGCGCCTGCAGCACCGGCACCTTGTGCTCGCGCGCGGCATCGCGGATGCGCATCGCCATCAGGTCGGCACCCTTGGCGACCACCCGCGGCGCGCCCATCGTGGTTTCGTCGTAACGCAGCGCGACCGCAAAGTGGCTCGGGTTCATGACCACCAGGTCGGCCTTGGGCACGTTGCTCAGCATGCG
>JANOKR010000495.1:0-3920 GCA_031419315.1 Betaproteobacteria bacterium | reverse complement strand
CACAGCTCGCCGCTGGTGGTGCCCAGGTACAACGCCGGCACCGGCTGCGTGTCCACCGTCATCGCCTGGCGCTTCAGCGTCCACCAGGCTTGGGCTTCGGGCAGGCCCTGGTCCAGCCGCTGCCAGCTTCGACCGGCATTGCGCGTGACATAGGCCGCCGGCCGGCCGTCGGGGCTGGTGCGCGGCCAGACGGTCGTGCCGTCCATCGGGAAGACCCAGGCCGTATCGGCGTCGCGTGGATGCACGACCACGGGGAAGCCGATGTCACCGACACGCTTGGGCATCTTGTTGCCGATGCGCTGCCAGGTGTCGGCAGATGGGCCAGCCGACGGGGCGCCCAAGCGGTCGAGCCGGTAGATGCCGCAATGGTTCTGCTGGTACAGCCGATCGGGGTCGGTTGGGCACAGCCGCACGCAATGCGGGTCGTGGCAGGTGACGTTGCTGGCATCGAAGCCATCGACCACTTGCAGGCCCTTGATCAGCGTGGTCCAGCTGCGGCCGGCATCGCGTGACTCGTGGACACCGCCGCCCGACATCGCGAAGTACAGGTGCGACGGGTCCCGCGGGTCGACGATGATCGAATGCAGTTTCGGCCCGTCGGGTGTGCCGTCCTGCACCGACCCCATCCACTCGCGGAACTGCGCGTCGTCATTCACAGCCGGCAGCGGCGCCCAGCTGACACCGCCATCGTCAGAGCGGAAGAGGCCCTGCGGCGAGGTGCCGGCGTACCAGCTGTCGCGCTCGCTGGCATGGCCCGGGGTCAGCCAGAAGGTGTGGTCGACGGCGCGGCCGGGCACGGCGCCGGCGGCGTTTGCGAAGGCCGGCGGCTGCCGCGCTTCTTTCCAGGTGCGGCCCAGGTTGGTGGAGCGGAAAATCGTCGGGCCCAGGTGGCCGGTCTTGGCCGCCGCCAGCAGCGTGCGGCCGTCGCGCGGATCGAGCTGCACATGGCTGATGCTGTGGCCAAGGAAATGCGGGCCGTCGGCCGTCCAGGTTTTGCGCCGGGCGTCGCCGTGGAAGAACCAGGCGCCCTTGCGCGTGGCCGCGAAGATGACGATGCGCGTCGACGGGGCGGCCTTGCCAACTGCCTTGGCCTTCGTGGTGATTGGCGAGAGGGCTGATTTGGGGCTCATGGGGATCCTCGGAAATGGCTGAGAGGGCTGAGAGGGCTGAGCGGGCTGAAAGGCGAGCGCGCCTGCGCTTGCTGCCACGACGATCGGCAGTGGACGCGCCCACGCAACCACCTGCCGACGCGATCGGCTTCAGAGCCTGACGATCTCCTTGAAGCCGCCCCAGAACATGCGCTTGCCGTCGAAGGGCATGGCCTTCGGGTCCATCTTGGCCATCATCGGATCGGCCATCACTTTCTTGTTGACGGCGTCGCGATGCCGGCGTGACTTGAAGACGATCCACGAAAAAACCACCGTCTCGTCGGGCTTCAACTTCACGGCCTGCGGAAACGACGTGACCTTGCCGGGCTTCACATCGTCGGCCGTGCACTCGTGGACTTCGAGCGCGCCGTGTTTGATCCACAGCGCGTCGAACTTTCGCGCCATGCGCCGGTAGGCGGCGAGGTTCTTTTTCGGCACCGGGACCACAAAACCATCGACATAAACGCTCATGATTTGCCTCCTTCAGGCAGGGTGTTGTGCGCGCGGGTGAGCAGCAGCTCGCGTCCGCGCGTGTTGCGGGTCAGGGTCGCATCACGTGTTGCGTTTTCTTTCACCCGCCGCCGGGCGACCCGACGGACCAGCGCGTAGGGTATCGCTTGCGCCAGCGGAAATGACAGGTTGCCCTTTCGCCGCGGTACGGCGCCAGCGCCTTCAGCAATGCTGCGTCGCCGTGCACCGGCGGGTACACGCCGATGTGCTTCTTGAGCGCCGCAACGTAGAGCAGCACACCGCCTTGCAGGAAAGCCGGGATACGGTAGCTGATGGCCTCCTGCGCATCGGGCGCTACCTTGCGCACGATGGCCCGGATCTGTTGCCGGATCGGCCGTACCGCGCTGGGTTGCGCAGCGATGTAGGCGTCGATGTTGGCCGCAGTGGCAGGCATGGTGCCGATGCGCTCAGCGCCCGTCGCCGGCAAGTTGCAGCGCGGCGATGTCGAGCTTGTCCATCGTCATCATGGTCTGGTTGATGAACCAGCGGAAGGGCGTGATCTTCGATTGCAGCTCGAACATGGCCGTTGTGCCCCAGGGTTTCTCGGCCTAGGCCTTGAGGCTGGCCAGGCCGGTTTCGAATTCTTTGTGTCGAATTCTTTGCCGACGGGCTTGTCGATGTCAACGAAGATCGTCATCAGGCGGGTCGGGTAGGGCATCGGGCGGTGCAGCGTCGGGTTCGGGTAGCGGCGCGACCATTCGACCGCCTCTTCGCGCGTTCGCAACTGGATCAGCACATAGCCGGCGACCCGCGCTCGGGTCTCGGCAAGTGGCCCGCCGACAATCCGAGGCTGATCGTTGGTGCCGATCACCCCACGGGGGCAAATTCCCGCTTGGCGGGACCCGCCGCATGCCTTAGGGTGCCGCATGAGACTGGCGCGGCCGCCCGAAAGGCGAATTGACCGCAGTGCAAAGCGCGGAGACTGCCTGATGAGCATCTACGAACAAGACCTTGGCAAGACGGCTGCCAACCATGTGCCCTTGAGCCCGGTGAGTTTTGTCGAGCGCAGCGCCGAGGTCTTTGCCGATCTGACCGCAGTGATTCACGGCGCGCGGCGCACCACCTGGGCGCAGACACGCGAGCGCTCGGCGCGGCTGGCCGCGGCGCTGCGGGCGCTGGGTGTCGGGCGCGGCAGCACCGTCAGCGTGATGCTCGCCAATACGCCGGAAATGGTCGAGGCGCACTACGCCGTGCCGGCCCTTGGCGCGGTTTTGAATACGCTGAACACTCGGCTCGATGCGCCGCTGCTGGCGTGGCAGATGAACCATTGCGAAGCCGCGGTGTTGATCACCGACCGCGAGTTCAGCCCGACGATGCACGAGGCGCTGCGCCTGCTGCGCGTCGAGTTCGGCCGCGAGCCGATCGTCATCGATGTCGACGACAGCGAATACCGTGGTGCGGGCGACCGCGTCGGCACGCGCGAGTACGAATCGCTGCTCGCAGCGCATGCGCCGTTGGCCACGCTCGACGGCCCGGCGGATGAGTGGGACGCGATCGCGGTGAGCTACACCAGCGGCACCACCGGCGACCCCAAGGGCGTTGTGACCCACCACCGCGGTGCGTATCTGAACGCGGTGTGCAATGCGGCGACCTGGACGATGCCGCATTTCCCGAAATACCTGTGGACGCTGCCGATGTTCCACTGCAACGGCTGGTGTTTTCCGTGGACGGTAGCGATGCTCGGCGGCACCCATGTCTGCCTGCGCCGCGTCGAGGCGCAAGCGATCCTCGATGCGATGCGTGATCACGGTGTCGATCACTACTGCGCCGCGCCGATCGTGCACAACCTGATCGTCAATGCACCGGCAGCGATGCGCGCGGGCATCACGCAGCAGGTGCGCGGCATGGTCGCCGGTGCGGCGCCGCCGGCGTCGATGATCGAAGGCATGGCGCAGATCGGCTTTGACCTCACCCATGTCTACGGCCTGACCGAGACCTACGGGCCGGCGTCGGTGGCGGTGCGGCGGGCTTCGTGGGCGCAGCAGACGCTGTCTGAGCAGACCCGGCTCAACGGCCGCCAGGGTGTGCGCTACATGCTGCAAGAAGGCATGACGGTGCTGGACCCTGAAACGATGGTGCAGACACCCGCCGACGGCCAGACGATGGGCGAGATCATGTTCCGCGGCAATGTCGTGATGAAGGGCTACTTGAAAAATCCTGCGGCGACGCAGAAGTCGTTCGAAGGCGGCTGGTTCCGCACCGGCGACCTCGCGGTGCTGGAGGCCGACCGTTACGTCAAGATCAAGGACCGCAGCAAGGACA
>JANOKR010000494.1:0-2075 GCA_031419315.1 Betaproteobacteria bacterium | reverse complement strand
GTGATGTACATGACGCTCGAGGGTATCTACGGCGTGGCGATCGATGTCTCGTCGTCGCTGATCATCCTTTTCACGATCTTCGGCGCTTTTTTGCAGCAAACGGGGGCGGGCAAGTTCTATATCGACATCTCGTTCTCGGCGATGGGCGGCAAACCCACCGGCGCCGGCCGCACCGTGGTGCTGGCGTCGTTCTTGCTCGGCGGGCCCTCGGGCTCGGGCGTCGCGACCACGGTCACGCTGGGCGCGGTCGCCTACCCGATGCTGGCCAAGGTCGGCTACGAAAAAAATGCCGCCGGCGGGCTGCTCGCCGCGGGCGGCCTGGGCGCGATCATCTCGCCGCCGGTGCTCGGTGCGGCGGCCTTCCTGATCGCCGAGTTCCTGAAGATTTCTTACCTCGACGTGCTGTTGATGGCGGTGATCCCGACCCTGCTGTTCTACCTCGCGCTGTTCCTGATGGTCGAGATCGACGCGCGCAAATACGGCATGGGCAATGTCGCCGTCGACAAGGTCGATTCGGTCTGGCACCTGGCACGCAACTACTGGTTCCACTTCCTGTCGCTGGTCTCGATCGTGGCCTTCATGATGTGGGGCTTCTCGCCGGTGCTGTCGGTTTTCTGGGCCACCGTGGTGTCCTTCGCCACCAGCTTTCTGCGCCGCGATACGGCCCTCATCTCCTACGACCTGTTCACCGGCAAGGGCTCGTGGGTCAAGAACGTATTCCAGTCGCCGTTCGTCAAGGCGATGGAGGGCGGCTCGCTCTCGATGCTCAACGTCGCAGCCACCTGTGCCGGGGCCGGCATCATCGTCGGCGTCGTCACCCTCACCGGCCTGGGCCTGAAGTTCAGTTCGATCGTCATCGACTACGCCGGCGGCTCGCTGCTGTTGACCGCGATCTTCACCGCGCTGGTGGTCTGGATCGTCGGCCTGGCGGTGCCGGTGACGGCCAGCTACATCATCTGCGCGGTGATTGCGGCGCCGGCACTCATCAAGCTCGGCGTGCCCGACTTCGCCGCGCACATGTTCATCTTCTACTACGCGGTGCTGTCCGAAGTCTCGCCGCCGACCGCCTTGTCGCCCTTCGCCGCCGCGGCGATCACCGGCGGCGACCCCTACAAGACCACGCTGCAATGCTGGAAGTACACCGTGCCGGCGTTCCTGGTGCCCTTCATGTTCGTGCTCGCGCCAGAAGGCCAGGGCCTGCTGCTGATGGGCTCAACCAAGGCGCTGGCTGCCGCCAACGGGTGGTCGATCGCCGAGGTCACGCTGACGGCAGCCGCCGGCATCGCTGCACTGGCCGCCGGATTCCAGGGCTGGGCTTTGAAGCGCACCACGTGGATCGAGCGATCGATGCTGCTCGTGGCCGGCTTTGCCTTGGTCTACCCGAGCGGCGTGGCCGACATCATCGGCTTCGGCTTGATCGTTGCGGCGCTGACGATGCAGGTTTTGCGCAGCGACTTGCAGCCCGGAGTTCGCCATGACAACCCTTGATGCCTCGGCCAGCGGCGTGTACCTGATCACCGTCACGCCGTTCACCGACAGCGGTGCGCTCGACCTCGTGAGCACCGACCGGATGGTCGACTTCTGCCTGGACGCTGGCGTCACCGGCCTGACCGTGCTCGGCATCATGGGCGAGGCGAGCAAGCTCACCGCCGAGGAGTCGCGCGTCTTTGTCGCGCGTGTGCTCGCCCGCGTCGCCGGCCGCGTGCCGGTGGTGGTGGGCGCCTCGGCGCCCGGCTTTGCGCCAATGAACGAGCTGACCGACAGCGTGATGGCCCTCGGCGCTGCCGGCGTGATGGTCGCGCCGCCCGCCAGCGTGCGCACCGACGACCAGATCACCGGCTACTTTGACATGGTCAATGAAACACTCGGTGCGGGCGTGCCGTGGGTGCTGCAGGATCATCCGGTCTCGACCGGCGTGCAGATGTCCACCAGCGTGGTGTTGCGAATCCTCAAAAACTCCTCCACCTGCGTGATGCTCAAGCACGAAGACTGCCCCGGCCTGGCCAAGTTGTCGGCGATCCGCGCGGCGAGTGCGCGCGGCGAGGTCAGGCGCGTGGCGATCCTGTGCGGCAACG
>JANOKR010000493.1:0-16741 GCA_031419315.1 Betaproteobacteria bacterium | reverse complement strand
ATGACACCCGGCCCGGCGGCGTGCAACGCGGTCGGCGCAACATGGTCGCAGTCGAGATACTTCTCGATCGTCCAGGCGCGCGGGTAACGCGCCGCCGGATGGTCGTTGGCGACGAGGCAGACCACCTCGTCGCTGGTCAGTCGCCCGAGGTGCAACTCTTGCGGCGGCTCGAGCCAGTTGCCGATGACGAGGTCGACCTCGCCGCTGGCGAGCTTGCGCCGGTAGTCGTAGTCGGCCGACAGCGGATGCATCTCGATCTGCACATCGGGGGCGGCTTCGTTGATGCGCGCCACCAGCCCGGGCAGGAACAGGGGGTCCAGATAGTCGCTGGCAGCGATGTGGAAAGTGATACTGCTGCGTGCCGGCACAAACCCTACAGCGCGGTGTTTGGGCGTGAACAGGGCTTCGGCTTCGCGCAGCAGGCGCTCGGCGGGTTCGATCATCAGCAGCGCGGCATCGGTCGGCGCCAGACCGTGGCCACTGCGCACGAGCAGCGGATCGCCGGTGAGCTCACGCAGGCGCTTGAGCTGCGCGCTGACCACCGGTTGGGTGGTCTGCAGTCGCAAGGCGGCGCGGGAGACACTTCGCTCGACGATCACGGTGTGCAAAACCCTCACAAGATGGAGGTCGATGCTGAGGGCGCGCGGCCGTTGTGTCATACGTCTTGCAAGATACCTGGAATCCACCCGAGCGGATAGCCGCCGCGGCGGGAAGCGCTACCCTCGCGGTTCAATTTCTGAAGGCGTGGCATCGATGGACACCCGACCGATCCGCTTTGTGCATCGTGGGCAGATCACCGAGATCAGCGGCGCGGCGACGACCCGCACCCTGCTCGACTGGCTGCGTGAGGACGCGCGCTGCAGCGGCACCAAAGAAGGCTGCGGCGAAGGCGACTGCGGCGCCTGCACCGTCATCGTCGCCGAGTTGGCCGACGGCACGCCGGCGTCTGCCGCATCGACCGTGATCGGCGGCTCGTCGGGCTTGAGCCTGCGGCCGGTGAATGCCTGCATCCGCCTGCTGCCCACACTCGATGGCAAGGCGCTGCTGACGGTTGAAGACCTCGGCACGCCGGCAACGCTGTACCCAGCGAGCGCTGACGGCCTGCACCCTGTGAGCACCGACAAGCTGCACCCTGTGCAGCGCGCGATGGTCGACTGCCACGGTTCGCAGTGCGGCTTCTGCACGCCCGGTTTTGTGATGTCGATGTTTGCCAGCTACGAACGAAACCTCGAAGCCGGCACGCGCCCCGGCCGGCAGGCGCTGGCCGACGACCTGGCGGGCAATCTGTGCCGCTGCACCGGCTACCGGCCGATCGTCGACGCCGGCCAGCAGATGTTCACGCTGCCGCCGCAGCGCCTGGATACCGTGCCGCTGGTGGCGCTGCTGAAGACGCTGCGCGCCGACCCGCCGCTGCATTACGCCGCGCCGACGCCCGCTGCCAGCGGGCGCGTCAACCACTACTTCGCGCCACGCAGCGTCGACGATTTGGCAGCGGCGTTGCAGCGCCAGCCGCAGGCCACGCTGCTCGCCGGCGCCACCGATATCGGCCTGTGGTTGAACAAGCAGTTCCGCGACCTCGGCGACCTTGTCTATCTCGGCGAAGTCGGCGCGATGCAGGCGATCGAGCTCAGCGGCGACACCCTGCATATCGGCGCTGCGGCACCGCTCGAAGACGCCTGGGCCGCCATCGCCGCGCAGTGGCCCAGCCTGCGCGAAGTGGGTCTGCGTTTTGCGGGGCCGCCGGTGCGCCATGCCGGCACGCTGGGCGGCAATATCGCCAACGGCTCGCCGATCGGCGACGGTGCACCGGTGCTGATGGCGCTCGACGCGACCCTGCTGCTGCGCCAGGGCCCGCGCCTGCGCACGCTGCGCCTCGACGAGTTTTATGTCGACTACATGAAAACCCGGCTCGAACCCGGTGAGTTTTTGCAGGCCATCCAGGTGCCGCTGCCGCAGCCCCGTACCGGCGCCAGTACGCAGGTGCGCGCCTACAAGATCAGCAAACGCTACGACTGCGATATCTCGGCCTTGTGCGCGGCTTTTTCGCTGACGCTTGACGCCGGTCGTGTGGTGCATGTGCGCGTCGCCTTTGGTGGCATGGCCGCGGTCGTCAAGCGCGCCGCGCAGGCTGAAAGCTCGATGCTCGGCGAGCTGTGGAACGAGACCACGCTGGATGCCGCGATCGCCGCACTGGGCAACGACTTCTCGCCCATCACCGATCTGCGCGCCAGCGCCGATTACCGGCGCCAGGTCGCCGGCGGGCTGCTCAAGCGGTTCTGGCTCGAGACCCGCGTCGATGCGCCGCTGGCAGCGCCAGCGGTGTCGGTCTGGGCTACGGCCTGAGGTTCACTGCGATGAACAAAACACCCGATCTGCCCGCGATCAAGATGATCAGGGCCAGCACGATGGCCGAGCCCGCCGCCGGCGCCGCGCTGGCCCACGAATCCGCGGCGCTGCATGTCACCGGCAGCGCGGCGTATGTCGATGACCTGCCTGAACTCGCCGGCACCTTGCATGCCGCGCTCGGACTGTCGCCGCTGGCGCATGGCCGCCTGCTGGCGATCGATGTCGCCAAACTGCGTGCGCTGCCCGGCGTGGTGCTGGTACTGACCGCCGCCGACATCCCCGGCCCCAACGACTGCGGCCCGATCGTGCACGACGACCCGATCCTCGCCGACGGCCTGGTGGAGTACCTCGGCCAACCGGTATTCGCCATCGTCGCCACCAGCCGCGACCTCGCGCGGCGCGCCGCAGCCATCGCCAAACAGGTGCTCAAGCTCGAACCCCTGCCGCCGGTGTTGACGATGCGCGCTGCCCATGCGGCGCAGAGTTATGTCATGCCGCCGATGCACCTGACCCGCGAGTCGGCGCCGGGCGCCAACCGGCGCGCGATCGATGCTGCACCGCACCGCTTGCAGCGCAGCTTTGTCCTCGGCGGCCAGGAGCAGTTTTACCTCGAAGGCCAGATCTCCTACGCGGTGCCGACCGAAGACGACGCCCTGCGTGTGCACTGCTCGACCCAGCACCCAAGCGAAATGCAGCAGGTCGTCGCGCATGCGCTGCAACTGCCGGCGACCAAGGTGCTCGTCGAATGCCGGCGCATGGGCGGCGGTTTTGGCGGCAAGGAGTCGCAATCAGCGCTGCCGGCCGCCATCGCCGCGCTGGCCGCGCAGCGCCTGAAGCGGCCGGTGAAACTGCGGCTGGACCGCGACGACGATTTTCTGGTCACCGGCCGCCGGCATGGTTTTGAGTACGACTACGAAGTTGGTTTCGACGCTGCCGGGCGCGTGCTCGGCGTCGAGATCTCGATGATCTGCAATGCCGGTTTTTCGACCGACCTGTCGCCGCCGGTGATGACACGCGCGATCTGCCATTTCGACAACGCCTACTGGTTGCCCGAAGTCGCGATCCACGGCTATCTGGCGAAGACCAATACCCAGAGCAATACCGCTTTTCGCGGCTTCGGCGGGCCGCAGGGGGCGCTGGCGATCGAGCTGATCCTCGATGAAATCGCGCGTGCGCTGGGGCGTGATGCGCTGGAGGTCCGGCGCGCCAACTACTACGGCACCGACAGCCATAACGTGACACCTTATCGGCAGACCGTCACCGACAACGTGATCCAGCCGCTGACTGATGAACTGGTGCACAGCAGCGACTACCTGGCGCGCCGCGCCGCAGCAGCAGAGTTCAACGCCAGCAGCCCGGTGCTCAAGCGCGGCCTGGCGTTGACGCCGGTGAAGTTTGGCATCTCGTTCAACGTCACCCATTTCAACCAGGCCGGTGCGCTGGTGCACATCTATACCGACGGCTCGGTGCTCGTGAACCATGGCGGCACCGAAATGGGCCAGGGGCTGAATACCAAGGTCGCGCAGGTGGTGGCGCATGAACTCGGCTTAGCCCTGGCGCAGGTGCGCTGCAGCGCCACCGATACCAGCAAGGTCGCCAACACCTCGGCCACCGCCGCATCCACCGGCGCCGATCTCAACGGCAAGGCGGCGCAGGCCGCCGCGCACACGCTGCGCTTGCGGCTGGCCGCGCTGTACGCGGGCGCTGTCGGTGATGGTGTTGGTGCCGCTGGCGGTGGCGCCGTCGGTTGCACCGCGGCCGATGTCGTCTTTGCCAACGGCCGCGTGCGCTGCGGCGCGCAGGAGATCAGTTTTGAAGAACTCGTCGCCCAGGCCTACCAGGCGCGGGTGCAGTTGTGGAGCGACGGCTTCTACGCCACGCCCGGCCTGCACTGGGACCGCAGCACGCTCACCGGGCGGCCGTTTTATTACTTCGCTTATGGCGCCGCGGTCAGCGAGGTCGTCATCGACACCCTCACCGGCGAATGCAAGCTGTTGCGCGCCGACCTGCTGCACGACGCCGGCCGCAGCCTGAACCCGGCCATCGACGTCGGCCAGGTCGAAGGGGCCTATATCCAGGGCGTTGGCTGGCTGACTTGCGAAGAGCTGGTCTGGCACCCCAAGACCGGCGCGCTGCTGACCCACGCGCCGAGCACCTACAAGATCCCGACCGCCAACGATGTGCCGGCGGACTTCCGCTGTGCGCTCTATGCCGACGGTGGCAACGACAACGTCGAAGACAGCGTGCACCGCAGCAAGGCCGTCGGCGAGCCGCCGCTGTTGCTGGCGTTTTCGGCCTTCCTGGCGATCCGCGATGCGGTATCGGCAGCGGGTGGGCATCGCTCACATCCGGCGCTGGATGCACCGGCGACGCCGGAGGCGATCCTGCGTGCGGTGAAGGGTGTGCAGTGAGTGGTGTCCGGTGAGCGGCGTGCCGTGAGCAGGGTGCAGTGACCGCCGACAAAGTCCGCGAGATGGCTCGGGCCTGGCTCGCAGCCGGGCGGCCTGCCGCCGTGGTCGACGTCATCAGCAGCCAAGGCTCGGTGCCACGCGAGGCCGGTACGCGGATGCTGGTCAGCGCAACCCAGGTCTTCGGCACCGTCGGTGGTGGGCACCTGGAGCTGAAGGCGATCGACGCAGCACGCTCATTGATCAGCAGCACTGATGCCGACAGCACGCGCAACCGCGGCGGCCCCATCGAGCAGCACTTTGCCCTTGGCCCGACCCTGGGCCAATGTTGTGGTGGTGCGGTGACGCTGCGCAGCGAGTGGCTGGAAGAAGCGCATCTCGACGACTGGCCGCTGGCGGCGTCACGCTTCAGCTTGCAGCTCTACGGCGCCGGCCATGTCGGGCGCGCGATCGTGCAACTGCTCGCCGGCCTGCCTTGCCAGGTGCAGTGGATCGACGAGCGCGAGGGTGAATTCCCGGCCGGCCTGGTGCTGCCGCCGCATATCGAAAAAATCTGCGTCGAGCCCGTCGAGGCCGAAGTCGCAGTCGCGCCGCCGGGTGCCTTTTACCTGGTCTTGACCCACAGCCACGAACTCGATTTGGCGATCGCGCAAAACATCCTGCGGCGTGGTGACTTCGGCTACTTCGGCCTCATCGGCAGCAAGAGCAAACGCGCGCGTTTCATCCACCGTTTTGAGCAACGCGGCATCGCCGAAGAGGCCATCACCAGGATGACCTGCCCGATCGGCCTGCCCGGCATCGTGGGCAAGGAGCCCGAGGTGATTGCGCTGGCGGTGGTGGCGCAGCTGATGCGGGCCGCGGCGGCTGCGGGCCACGGCCGCTACCCGCCTTCAGTCGCTCAAGCCCGCGAGTCGCCGACCAGGCTGTAGACCAGCGTCGCGGTGACGAGCAGCGCCACCAGCGGCAGGGCCGCCCAGCCGGGCAAGGCAGCCGCGCCGGCCAGGTCGACGCCGCGAACAAAAGTCAAAGTGCCCAACGCGAGCGCAACGCCAGCGGCGGTGCCGCCAAAACCCCAACGCGTGCGGCGCGATTCGTGCACGCGGCGCTGCTGCAGTTGTGCCAGCGCCTGCTGGGCCGCTAGCGGTGCGCGGCGTTGGCCACGCTCGCCGGCTGCGCCGTGGCGGCGCACCCGGCGCATCACCGCCGCGGTGAAAGCGGCCGCGTCGTCGCTTGTTGCCGGCGTCTCGGCATCAACAAGCACGGCGTCGAGCCAGTCTGTCGGCTGCGCTGCATCGAGGTTTGAAGGCGGCGTCCTGTCGAAGCTCATGTCGACGTCTCCGGTTGCCAGGCGCCCAGCCATTCACGCAGCCGCGCCTTGCCCCGCGCGACCTGCGATTTGAGCGTGCCCAGCGGCAGGCCGAGCACCGCGGCGGCTTCTTCGTGGGTCAGTTCGAGCTGCACACAATGCACGATGGCCGCGCGCTCGTGCGCAGGCAGGCGGGCGACGGCGTGGGCGACATCCAGGCGCATGGCGTGGTCGGGATCGTGTTGTGCTTCGGCGGCTGCGGCGCCCGCCGCAGCCGCCGGCTCGTCGCGCCGGCGTCGGCGTTGCATCAAGAAACGGGTGTAGGCGATGCGGTGCAGCCAGGTCGAGAGTTGGGCATCGGCGCGAAAACGCGGCAACTGCTGCCAGGCGCTGACGAAGGTGTCCTGCGCCAGGTCATCGGCCAGGGCCGCGTCAGGCCAGGTCAGCCGGCGCAGTTGCTGGCGCACGCGGGCCTGGTGGCTTTTCACGAGCATCTCGAAGGCGGCAAGATCACCGGCCTGTGCACGCGCGATGGTCGAGCGCTCCGAGTCGGCACCGCCGTTTTCATCGTCGACGCCATCGCCGCCGCCATTGCCGTCGCGCATGCACCGCGATCAGGCCGCGTCGCCGCGCCGGCGCTCGATCATCAGCGCAATGATCTGCGCAATACCGATGCACAGCAGGAGCGCGCCGATGCCGACCAGGAATTTCAGATCCAGGAACCAGAACATCAGGCCCAGGCCGATACCGACGCCCAGCAGCGTGATCGCGCGAAACAGCGGCGACTCGCGGTCGTTTTTGGCCAGCGGCGGATCGAGCAGTTCCGGCGGCACCGGCAGGCCCTTGTCGGCGAGGTGCTTGACGGTCTCGTAGAGCGCGTCGTTGCGCCGGTTGCGGTAGTGCAGCACCAGCCAGATGATGCCGATCGGCAGCAGGATCGCGATGATCGGGATGAGCATGCCAAACAGCGGGATGATGGTCTGGCGGTCGAAAAATTGTTCCATGGTCAGGGCTCCGGTTCAAGGCAGATTCGATGTGGCCTGCCTGCTTGGATGCCGCTCGACACCCGCCTGGATGCAAGCGGGCGAAACTAATTTTCTGCGCGCCGCGCCGGCCCGGGCAAGCCCCGGGCCGGCGGCGATCTGCGGTCAGCGGCGGCCGGGAAGCCCGATCAGAAGTGGATGCCGCGCATCATCTGCGCCATCGCGACCGCCTCTGGCGACAGCGTCGGCTTGGCGCCCTTGTCGCCCTTGGCCGCGGCGCTGTCGGGGAACATGCGGAAGGTGGTGTTCATCACGATCTGGGTCACACGCGGCGCCACCGCATGCAGCAGCTCACCGAAGATGCCCAAGCGCGTAGCCACCCGCACCGGCTTTTCGACACAGGCCTGCACGATCATGTCGGCAGCCTCTTCGGGCATCAGCAGCGGCATGTTGTCGTAGATCTTCGTCGGCGCGGTCATCGGCGTGCGCACCAGCGGCATATTGACGGTGGTGAAGGTCACGCCCTGGTCGGCAAATTCGCTCGACGCACACTGCGTCCAGGCGTCGAGCGCGGCCTTGCTCGCGACATAGGCCGAAAACCGGGGCGCGTTCACGAGCACGCTGATCGAGCTGATATTGACGATATGGCCGCGCTTCTTGGCGACCATGCCCGGCAGCAGGCCCATCGTGACGCGCAGCGCACCGAAATAGTTGAGCTGCATCGTGCGCTCGAAATCGTGGAAGCGCTCGTAGCTGGCTTCAATCGCACGCCGGATCGAACGGCCGGCATTGTTGATCAGGAAGTCGACGCCGCCATGGGCTTCGGTCAGGGTCTTGATGAATTCGGCGCAGCTCGCCTCGTCGGCGACGTCGACCGAATAACTGAAGACCTGCGCGTCCTTGCCGGCATGGGCCTTGATCTCGGCCACCGCTTCGGCAAGCTTGTCGGCGCCACGCGCGCAAATGATCGTGATCGCGCCGGCTTCGGCAAAACGGCACGCCGCCGACAAGCCGATGCCCGACGAGCCGCCGGTGATCAACACGACCTTGCCACCGACGGTGCCCTTCAAGCTGCGGTCGATGAACAGCGCTGGGTCGAGGTGGCGCTCCCAGTAGTCCCACAACACCCAGGCGTAGTCGCGCAGGTTCGGGCATTCGATGCCGCTGCCCTTGAGCGCGGCATCGGTTTCGCGACGGTCAAAACGGGTCGGGTAGTTGACAAAGGTGAACATGTCCGGCGGCAGGCCGAGATCCTTGATCACCGCGTTGCGCACCCGGCGCACCGGCGCCAGCGCCATCATTCCCTTCTTCACGCTCTTCGGGATGAAACCCAGCAGCGCGGCGTTGATGAACAGGTTCATCTTCGGCGCATGCGCGGCCTTGCTGAAGATGTCTAACACGTCACCGACACGGTAACCCGTGGGGTCGACGAGGTGGTAACACTTGCCACTGGCGTGGAAGTGGTGGCTGATGTGGTCGAGCGCGGCGACGACAAAGTCCACCGGCACGATATTGATCCGCCCACCTTCGAGGCCGACCGACGGGAACCAGGGCGGCAGCAGCTGGCGCATGCGCTGGATCAGCTTGAAGAAGTAATACGGGCCGTCGATCTTGTCCATCTCGCCGGTCTTGGAGTCGCCGACCACCAGCGCCGGCCGGTACACCGTCCACGGCACCTTGCATTCCTTGCGCACGATTTTTTCGCTCTCGTGCTTGGTCATGAAATACGGGTGGTCCAGGCCTTCGGCCTCTTCGAACATGTCTTCGCGGAAGACCCCTTCGTACAAGCCCGCCGAGGCGATGCTGCTGACGAGGTGGAAATGTTTGGCGTCGATGGCCTTGGCAAATTCGACGGCATTGCGGGTGCCTTCGACATTGACCTGCATCTGGCTCTCTTCGTCGGCACTCAGGTCGTAGACCGCGGCCAGGTGGTACAGGTGGTCGATCTGGCCCTTGAGGCCTTTGACCGCGTCACTCGCGGCGCCGAGCTTCTTGGCTGTGAGGTCGCCATAGACCGGGATCGCGCGGTTCTTGGCCACACCCCAATAGCTCAGCAGGTCGGCAACTTTGCCTTCGCTCTCGCGCCGGAGCAGGAAATAGACCACCGAGCCGCGCCGGGCGAGCAGGGTCTTGACGAGGCGTTTGCCAATGAAGCCGGTCGCACCGGTCACAAAATACTGCATGCATTCCTCCTGAGGTTGGGGCAAGTCGGGCGCTAGGCCTATCGACGCATTCTTGTCCAAACCGGCCAGCACGCCGTCTGGCGCTAACCCTCACCGGTGCCAATGCCGTGATCGCCGGCGGGCACCCGCCGCAGCGGCCCTCGTAGAGGCACGCCTCTAGCGTTTTAGGCTGCGCCCTCCAAGGGCGAACCCTATAGTTCATTGCACCGCAGCGGCCCCTTGCCGCAGCCCCTCGAACAACCCTCCAGACAAGGACCCACATCATGGTCAAGAAACTCCAGAAGATGGCAGAGAAAAAATCCGCCTCAACCACCGGCCTGCTCGATAGCGCGTTGGCCGCGTCGGTGAAGGAATCGGCGCAGCAGATCTGGCTCGCCGGCATGGGCGCTTTCAGCAAGGCCCAGGCCGAAGGTGGCAAGGTCTTCGAAGCTTTGATCAAAGAAGGCATGAACCTGCAGCGCAAGACCCAAGGCATCGCCGAAGACAAGATCAGCGAAGTCACCGGCAAGATGACCGCGATGGCCGGCGACGTGCAGGCCAAGGCCGGCCAGCATTGGGACAAGCTCGAAGCGATCTTCGAAGCGCGCACCGCCAAGGCGATGAACAAGCTCGGCGTACCCACGGCCAAGGACGTGAGCGAGCTGATCAAGCGTGTCGACGAATTGGCCGCCGCGGTGGCCAAGCTGTCGAAGTCGGCGCCGGCCGCACCGACCAACAAGGCAGCCGTGCCGGTGGCCAAGAAAGCCGTCGCGCCGGCCGCGAAGAAGCTGTTTGCTGCGAAGCGCGCGCCGCGCCGCGCTGCCGCCTGATCGGCTCGTTGGCTCTTCGGCTCGCGCAACAGCGTGATCAAGGGCGCCTGACGGCGCCCTTTTTTTCGTCTGGCGACGCCCACCTGCTGCCCATTCGCGGCGCCCCTCGTACCGACCGGCCACAAGCCCATGACCTCATCTGACGCGCCCCGCATCGGCCTCGCACTGGCCGGTGGCGGCCCGCTTGGCGCGATCTACGAAATCGGCGCGCTGTGCGCGCTCGAAGAAGCCCTGCCTGGCGTCGACTTCAACGCCCTGCACGGTTATGTCGGTGTCTCCGCCGGCAGCTTCCTCGCCGCCGGGCTGGCCAACGGCATGACACCGCGTCAGCTCTGCACCGCATTCATCGAGTCCCGCAGCGCCGACGATGTCGATGCGATCGACCCGTCGCTTTTCATCCGCCCGGCTTTTGCAGAGTTTGCCCGCCGCGCCGCCGCGCTGCCGCGCCTGGCATTGCAGGCGGCGTACCAGTTTGCTTTCGGCGGCAGTTCGCTGCTCGCCGCCGTCGAGCACCTCGGCCGCGCGCTGCCCGCCGGGCTGTTCAGCAACTCAGCCTTGGAGCGCCAGATGCAGCGGGTGCTGTCGGCGCCAGGGCGCACCGACAACTTCCGCCAGCTCGCACGCCGGCTGGTGCTGGTGGCGACCGATCTGGACAGCGGCGAGACCGCGCCCTTCGGGCTGCCCGGCTGGGACCATGTCCCGATCTCGCGCGCGATCGCAGCCAGCGCCGCGCTGCCCGGGCTCTTCCCGCCGGTGCAGATCGGTGGCCGCTGGTATGTCGACGGGGCTTTGAAAAAAACCCTGCATGCGCGGGTGCTGCTCGACATGCAGCTCGATCTGGTGATTTGTCTGAACCCGCTGGTGCCCTTCGACGCCAGACACTCGCTGCGCCATCGGGTGCTGGGCAGCGCCGAGCCGCAGATCCCGCATATCGTCGACGGTGGCCTCGCAGCGGTGCTCAGCCAGACCTTCCGCACGTTGATCCATTCGCGCCTCGAGCTCGGCATGAAGGGTTACGAAACCAGCCATCCCGACACCGATATCCTGCTCTTCGAGCCCGACCATCGCGACCCGGAGATGTTCCTGGCCAATACCTTCGGCTACGCGCAGCGCCGTCGCCTGGCCGAACATGCCTACCAGCGCACCCGCGCCGACCTGCGCAGCCGGCGCAGCACGCTGCGCCGGCAGCTGGCACGGCATGGCCTGGACATCGACGACGCGGTGCTCGACGATCAGCGCCGACACCTCGTCGCCAGGGTCAGCGCCAGCGCCCCGCGCAGCCGTGCCGCGATGGCCGTGCGCCGGCTCGACGAAGTGCTCGACGATCTTCAGCGCGCGCTCGCCTGAGGGCCTTTCGATCAGCCTCTGAGCGCCGCTGCTTGCGGCCGGCAGGCACTACAGGTAACGCCGCTCCAGATGCGCCTTGAAGTGCGCCGGGTTCAGCGTTTCGCCACTCGCGCGCAGCGCCAGCTCGTCGGTCGTCCAGCGGCTGCCCTGGCTCCAGATGTTGTCGCGCAGCCAGTTGAATACCGGGCCGAAGTTGCCGGCGTCGATCTGCGCATCGAGGTCCGGCATCGCGCGGCGCATCGCCGCAAACCACTGCGCGGCGAACATCGCACCGAGTGAATAACAAGGGAAATAACCAAACAGCGCTTCGGGCCAATGCACGTCTTGCAGCGGGCCGTCCTTGAAGTTGCCGCGGGTGTCGATGCCCAGCAGCTCGGCCATCTTGGCGTCCCACAATGCCGGGATATCTTCGGGCTCGATCTCGCCTTCGATCAGCGGGCGTTCGATCTCGTAGCGCAGGATGATGTGCGCCGGGTAGGTGACCTCGTCGGCATCGACGCGGATCAGCCCCGGCTTGACGCGCGTCATCAACCGGTGCAGGTTGTTGGCCGCAAACGCCGGCTGGTCGCCAAAGGCCTGACTCACCAGCGGCGCGAGCTGGCGCACAAAACCGGGGTGACTGCCGAGCTGCATCTCGAAGCTCAAAGACTGGCTCTCGTGCAGCGCCATCGAGCGCGCTTCGGCGACCGGCTGGCCGAGCCAGTCGCGCGGCAGGTTCTGCTCGTAGCGGCCATGGCCGGTTTCGTGCACCGTCCCCATCAGGCTGCCGAGAAAATCGTCGTCGCGAAAACGGGTCGTCATGCGCACGTCTTCGGGCACACCACCACAAAACGGGTGCGTGCTGACGTCGAGCCGGCCGGCTTCAAAATCAAAACCGAGCAAGCGCATGACCTGGTCACACAGCGCACGCTGCGCGGCGACCGGGAATGGGCCGCGCGGCTCGATCAGCGGCTGCGTCACTTGTTTGTCGCGCACTTTCTGGATCAGATCCGGCAGCCACTGCCGGACATCGCCGAAGACGCGGCTGACGGTGGCCGACGTCATGCCGGGCTCGAAGCGGTCCATCATCGCGTCGTATTTCGACAGCCCCGATTGCGCCGACAACAGCGCTGCTTCTTCGCGCCCGACCGCCAGCACGGCGCGGAAATTTTCGACAAAACCGGCCCAGTCGTGATTGCCGCGCTGGGTGCGCCAGGCATGTTCGCAACGCGAAGTCGCCATCTCGCTGCGCTGCACCAGCGACTCGGGCAGCGCATTCGCCTGCCGCCATTCGCGCTGGATCTCGCGCAGGTTGGCACGCTGCACCGGGTCGAGGTTTTCCTGCCCGGCACGGTCAATCTGGTCACGCAGCTTGGGGTCAGTGCGCAAGCGGTGCATCAGCCCGGCGAGCTCGGCCATCGCCGCAGCACGGGCATCCTGGCCCTTGGGCGGCATATTTGCAGCGCGGTCCCAGCCGGCGATGCTGGCCAGGTGGCGCAGGTTGTGCAACTGCGTGTTGAGCGTGGTCAGCTCGGTGTAGGCGGGGGTGGTCAAAGCGGGAGCGGTGGTCATGCAGCGGCTCAAGTGGACAGCGGGCGCGCATTTTGGCGCATCGCCTGCGTTTCGCCTACGGCGTGAAGCGCCCGGGGAAGACCCACAGCAGCGCCGCGGTCATCGTCAGGTAGCGCAAGAATTTGCCGATCACCATGTAGCCGACGCAGGGCCAGAAGGGCAGCTTCAACCAGCCGGCGACGGCGCACAGCGGGTCGCCGACCACCGGCAGCCAGCTCAGCAGACAAGCCTTGGCGCCAAAACTTTGCAGCCACTGCAAAGCGCGCAGCTCATGGGGCTTGCGATGGCGCACCCGTTCGTAGGCAACCTCGGCGCCGTAGCCCATCCAGAAGCTGATCGCACCGCCGACCGTGTTGCCGGCCGTGGCCACCAGGATCGCCGGCCAGAAGAGTTCGGGATTGAGTTTGACCAGGCCGAACACCGCCGGCTCGCTGCCCAGCGGCAGCAGCGTCGCCGAAATCAGCGCGACAACAAACAGCGTGCTCAAGCCGAACTTGGGCAGCGCCAATGCGAGCAGCAAAGTGTCGAGCCAGGCTTCCATCGGGCCCGATCATAGGCAGCCCGGGAGGCTCGGGGCCGCCGCTATACTGCTGCCTACTTTTTCAGCACTGTCCCGCACCCGTTTGCCATGTTCATCGGCCCGATCGAGTTGCCGAACCGTCTGTTTGTCGCCCCTATGGCGGGGGTTACTGACCGGCCGTTCCGCATGTTGTGCAAACGCCTGGGTGCCGGTTATGCGGTGAGTGAAATGGTGACCTCGCAGCGCGCGCTGTGGAGCAGCCTGAAGACCAGCCGGCGCGCCGACCACGAAGGCGAATCGGCGCCGATCGCGGTGCAGATCGCCGGTGTCGACCCGGCGCAGATGGCCGACGCAGCGCGCTACAACGTCGACCGCGGCGCGGCGATCATCGATATCAATATGGGCTGCCCGGCGAAGAAGGTGTGCAACACCTGGGCCGGCTCGGCGCTGATGAGCAATGCGCCGCTGGCGCTGCAAATCGTCGAGTCGGTGGTCGCCGCCTGCGCGCCGCTGAATGTGCCGGTGACGCTGAAGATGCGCACCGGCCGCTGCGACACCGAGCGCAACGCGGTGGCGCTGGCGGTTGACGCCGAGCGCGCCGGCATCGCGATGCTCGCCGTGCATGGCCGCACCCGCGAGCAGGGTTTTTTGGGCGCCGCCGAGTACGACACCATCGCCGCGGTGAAAGCCGCCGTGCAGATCCCTGTGGCAGCCAGCGGCGATATCGATTCGCCAGCCAAGGCGCTGGCCGTCCTGCGCCAGACCCGTGCCGACGCCCTGATGATCGGCCGCGCGGCACAGGGCCGGCCGTGGATCTTTCGCGAGATCGCGCATTTCCTGGCCAGCGGCGAAACACTCGCCGCACCGGCGACACGCGATGTGCAGCGCTGGCTGGTCGAACATCTGCACGACCACTACGGCCTCTATGGCGAGCAGGTCGGCGTGCGCAGCGCGCGCAAACATATCGGCTGGGCGGTGCGCGCCCTGCCCGGCGGCGTAGCCTTTCGCGCCGCGATGAATACGCTGGACGACTGCCGAGCACAGGTGCGCGCCGTCAGCACCTTCTTCGATCAACTTGCCGACCGGCATGCGGTGTTGCCCACGCTGCCCGCGGCCAACGACGGCCAACTGGTTCTGACTGCATGAGCAAAAAACAGATCGACGAGTGCATCCGCAGCTCGCTCGAACAGTATTTCAAGGACCTGCGCGGTGCTGAGCCTGCCGGCCTGCACACGCTGATCATCAACGCGGTCGAAAAGCCGCTGCTCGACGTCGTCATGCAACACGCCGAAGGCAACCAGAGCCGCTGTGCCGACTGGTTGGGCATCAACCGCAATACGCTGCGCCGCAAGCTGCTCGACCACAAGCTCATCAAATGACTTCTGCGCTGCTGTCCGTCTCCGACAAATCCGGCATCGTCGAGTTCGCACGCGCGCTGCACGGCCTGGGCGTCAAGCTGATCTCCACCGGCGGCACCGCCCGGCTGCTTGCCGATGCCGGCCTGCCGGTGACCGAAGTCGCGGCCCTCACCGGCTCGCCGGAGATGCTTGACGGGCGCGTCAAGACCCTGCACCCGCGCGTGCACGGCGGCCTGCTCGCCCGGCGCGACCGGCCCGACCACATGGCCGCGCTGCGCAGCCAGGAGATCGAGACAATCGACCTGCTGGTGGTCAACATTTACCCCAGCGAGCTGGCCGTCGCACGCGCCGACTGCACGCTTGAAGACGCGATCGAAAATATCGACATCGGTGGCCCGGCAATGGTGCGCAGCGCGGCCAAGAACTGGGCCGATGTCGCGGTACTCACCGACGCCGCGCAATACGCCGGCGTGCTGGCTGAGCTGCAAGCCACCGGTGTGGTCAGCCAGGCGACGAAATTTGCGCTCGCGGTGGCCGCCTTCAACCGCATCAGCAACTACGACGCCGCGATCAGCGACTACCTGTCGTCGCTGCAGGCCGACGGCAAACAGTCGATCTTCCCGGGCCAGAGCAATGGCCGCTTCGTCAAGGTGCAAGACCTGCGTTACGGCGAAAACCCGCACCAGAGCGCGGCCTTCTACCGCGACCTGCACCCGGCACCCGGCTCGCTGGCCACCGCGCTGCAACTCCAGGGCAAGGAGCTTTCGTACAACAATATCGCCGACGCCGACGCCGCCTGGGAATGTGTCAAGAGTTTTGCCCGCGACGCGGGTGCGGGTGCGGGTGCGGGTGCGGGTGCGACCGCAGCGGCCTGCGTCATCGTCAAACATGCCAACCCCTGCGGTGTCGCGTTAGGCATCAATCCGGCCGAAGCCTATGCCAAGGCCTTGAAGACCGACCCGACCTCGGCCTTCGGCGGCATCATTGCTTTCAACCAACCCGTCGACGGCGCCGCCGCGGCGCTGGTGGTCAAGCAATTTGTCGAAGTCCTGATGGCGCCGGGCTTCAGTGACGAAGCGCGTGCGGTCTTCAAGGCCAAGGCCAATGTGCGCCTGCTACAGATCGACCTGCCACCCGGTGGCGGCAGTGAGGGCAGCGACTGGTCACGCGGGCGCAACCAGATCGACACCAAGCGGGTCGGCTCGGGCCTGCTTTTGCAGACCGCCGACAACCGCGAGGTGCAGCGCAGCGAGTTGCGCGTGCTGACAAAAGTGCAGCCGACGCCGGCGCAGCTCGACGACCTGCTCTTTGCCTGGACGGTGGCCAAATATGTGAAGAGCAACGCCATTGTCTTTGCCAGCGGTGGCATGACGATCGGCGTCGGCGCCGGGCAGATGAGCCGCATCGACTCGGCGCGCATCGCGTCGATCAAGGCCAACAACGCCGGCCTGTCGATGGCCGGCACCGCGGTGGCCAGCGATGCGTTTTTCCCCTTCCGCGACGGCCTGGATGTGGTCTGCGATGCCGGCGCAACCAGCGTCATCCAGCCCGGCGGCAGCCTGCGCGACGACGAAGTCATCGCCGCCGCCGACGAGCGGGGCATCGCGATGGTCTTTACTGGGGTGCGGCACTTTCGGCATTGATCGGTTGCCGGTGGCCGGTTGCCGACGTCCCGGACGGCTGGGTCTCCTGAATCTGATTTTTTTTTGGGCGCAGCTGGGTCTCGCCCCGGCACCGTCCAAAAACAAACCAAGCAAAAATCCGCCACGAACAGCAGGCGCAAAAGGTGCGCCCACCGTCACTTCAACGGCTTGAGCTGCTGCAACAGCGTCGGCACGAGTTCACTCACCGTCGGGTGGATGTGCATGGTGCGTGCGATCGTCGTCACCGGCTGGCCGGCAGCCATGATGTCGAGCAGGCTGTGGATGAC
>JANOKR010000492.1:0-4933 GCA_031419315.1 Betaproteobacteria bacterium | reverse complement strand
GCATCGACTACAAGGGTTGCGCGGTGCTGGTCGCGTACGACAAGCAGTCGAACGACATCGCCCAAGGCGTGAACCACGCCAGCGACGACCACCTGAACACCGGCGCCGGCGACCAGGGGCTGATGTTCGGCTATGCCTGCGACGAGACGCCCGAGCTGATGCCCGCGCCGATCTATTACGCGCACCGCCTCGTCGAGCGCCAGGCGCAGTTGCGCAAGGACGGCCGGCTGCCCTTCCTGAGGCCCGACGCGAAGAGCCAGGTCACGATGCGTTATGTGGACGGCAAACCACATTCGATCGACACCGTGGTGTTGTCGAGCCAGCATGCGCCCGAGTACAGCCTGGGCCACAAGATGACCGACGCCTTCTACGAGGCGGTGCGCGAAGAGATCATCAAGCCGGTGTTGCCCAAGGCCTGGCTGACGGCCGACACCAAATACCTGATCAACCCGACCGGGCGTTTTGTCGTCGGTGGCCCGCAGGGTGATTGCGGCCTGACCGGCCGCAAGATCATCGTCGACACCTACGGCGGCGCCTGCCCGCATGGTGGCGGCGCATTCAGCGGCAAGGACCCGAGCAAGGTCGACCGCTCTGCCGCTTATGCAGCCCGTTATGTGGCCAAAAATATCGTCGCCGCTGGCATCGCCAAGCAGTGCCAGATCCAGGTCGCCTACGCGATTGGTGTGGCCAAGCCGATGAACGTGACGGTCTACACCGAAGGCACCGGCGTCATCTCCGACGAGAAGATCGCCGCGCTGGTCAGCGAACATTTTGACCTGCGCCCCAAGGGCATCATCCTGATGCTCGACCTGCTGCGCCCGATCTACGAAAAGACCGCGGCCTACGGCCACTTCGGCCGCGAAGAACCCGAGTTTGCGTGGGAGCGAACCGACAAGGCCGCGGCCCTGCGGGCTGCGGCTGGCCTGAAAGGCCACCGCGCGTAGCGCGGCTTGTCGGTTCGCTGGGCGAGGCTGCGAAGGCCGCGGCTCCGACAGCGCCTGCGCGCTGTTGGACGGCCCGAGCGCCCGCCGCGTCTCGCGGCGGGCACGCAGCCGCAGCGAAGTTAAGGCCCCCAGGCCGTGCCGAGACCAACGGAATCCTCGGCGAAGCCGCCGTTCCGGTGGGCGACGGGAGTCGCCCACCGTGGTTGTCCGGGTTTCAGCGGCGAACGATTTGCCGCCACCGTCAATCGTGCCGCCGACGCCACCGCGAGAACCGGGTCATCCGAGGTTGGCCCGGGCCAGCCGCGCGTCACCCCGCGTACACCGTGCGCGTTCCACCTGCGCCAGCCCGCTGCGGCATCATCCCTTGATGCCAAAACCGCGCTACCCCGCCGCCCTGAAACCGGGTCACCGCATCGCGGTCACCGCACCCAGCTCGGGTGTCGAGCCGCCGCTGCACCGGCGACTCGACATTGTCATCGCCCATCTTCGTGATCAGGGTTTTGTCGTCGAAGAGGGCCAGTGCCTGCGCAGCGAAACCCGCAGCGCGAGTGCGAGCGCTGATGCCCGCGCGGCCGAGCTGTTGCAGTTCTTGCGGCGCGACGATATCGCCGCAGTGATCCCGCCCTGGGGCGGTGAACTGGCGATCGAATTGCTTGACCGCCTCGACTGGGCCGCGCTTGCCGGCGTCAGGCCGAAGTGGCTGGTCGGTTACTCCGATACCAGCACCCTGCTGCTGGCGATCACGCTGCGGCTGGCTTGGGCAACAGCGCATGGCCCTTGCTTGATGGACCTCGCGCCTGGGCAGACCGACCCGCTCACCGGCGCGGTGATGTCAGCGCTGGCGCTGGCTCCGGGAGCACGCTTTGTGCAGCACCAATCCGCCGCCTGGCAGTCGAAATGGACGGACTTTGCCGACGACCCCGACGTCACCTACCAACTCACCGAGCCGACGCGCTGGTTCGCGCTCGATGGCGCCAGCCAGGCCCATTTCAGCGGCCGCTTGATCGGCGGCTGCATCGACACCCTGACCCACACCGCGGGCACGCCGCATGGTGATGTGCGCGCCTTCATTGAAGCCTGCCGAGGCGCTGGTGAAGCGGCCATCGTCTATCTCGAAAACGCCGAGCAATCGCCGACTTCGCTGGTACGTGCGCTGCACCGGCTGTGTTGGGCGGGTTGGTTCGACGGCATCAGCGGCCTGCTCATCGGCCGATCGGCAGCGCCCGACACAAGCTCGCCGAGCGCACTGCGCTACATCGACGCGCTGCGCTCAACGCTCAGTGCGCTGCGCTGTCCGGTGCTCGTTGATGTTGATATTGGCCACCGGCCGCCACAGATGTTGCTGATCAACGGCGCGCCGGCCGAGGTTCGTTGGCACAGCGATCAAGGCGGCGAGATCACGCAGCGGCTGGATTGATCGGCGGCCGGGATAGCCCGGCGTGGTGGCGGCCTGCGCGCCGGCTGCGTCAGCTGCGTCAGCGCCAGGCAAATGCAGGCTGGTCAAAGTGCGCGACCCGCGTCGCGCGGCCGAGCAAACACCATTCGCGAAACTGGTACAAAAACGCCGCCGTCGGTGCCGCGATCCAGCTCTTGCCGATCGGCATGCGCAGCACCGGCTGCCCGGCCCCGCGCACCTGGTTCAACAAGGGCGCGTCGGGGCGCAGCAACTCGCTGGCCGGGATGCGATGGATGCTGGCGACCTCGGCGGCATTCGGTTCGATATCGCGCGCTGCACCGGCCCAGACGAGCACCGGCGTGATCAGGTAACCGGAGCGTGTCGCGTAGTCGTCCAGGCGGCCGATGATCGTGTCGGGCTCGAGCTGCAAGCCGACCTCTTCCGCGAGTTCGCGCAGCGCTGCCTGCTCCGGCGTTTCGCCGGCATCGATGCGGCCACCCGGCAAAGCCCATTGCCCGGCGTGGCTGCGCAAGCCGGCCGCGCGGCGGGTCAGCAGCAAGGCCGGCGCGTCCCGCCATTCGTCATGGCGCGGCAGGCCTTCGAGGTCGGCGCCAAAGCCTTCCTGGGTGACCACCAGCGCCACCGCCGCGCAGCGCAGTTCGCCGGGCGCAATGGCATCGACAGCAAGCTCATTCAGGCGGCGGGAAAAGTGGGCTCGCAAGGCGCCGTCGGCATGGTCCGTCAGGGCGTTCATGGGCGCGAGCATAGGCTCGCAACGGGCGGGCATGCGGCATGCGGCATGCGGCATCATCATGTTCATGCCGATCACGCTCGACGACCTGCGGCGCTACGCCGTCGCCCGCACGCTGTTCAAACCGACGACCCTGCCCAAGGCCATCGAGCGCCTGGGTTTTGTCCAGGCCGATCCGATCCGCGCGCCAGCGCGGGCGCAGGACTTGACGCTGAGGCACCGCGTTAGCGGCTACCGCGCCGGCGACCTCGAGCGCCGCTACAGCCGGTTGGCGGTCGAGGAGGACTTTTTTGTCAACTACGGTTTTCTGCCGCGTGCGACGCACCAGTTGATGCACCCGCGCACACCGCGCACCGCCTGGCCCAAAGCGCGCTGGGCGCAGGCGCATGCGGTGCTTGAGTTCGTTCGTGCACGTGGTGTCGTGCATCCGCGTGACGTCGACGCCGAGTTCCAGCATGGCAAGGTCAAGAACTGGTTCGGCGGCTCGACGAATGCGAGCACGCAGCTGCTCGACGGCATGCATTACCGCGGCCTCGTGCGCATCGCCGGCCGTGTAGGCGGTGTGCGCACCTACGCAGCGCGCGACGTTCATGCGGCGGCGGCCGATATCGGCGCGGCGATGGACGCGCTGGTCGACGTCTTGCTGCAGAAATACGCACCGCTGCCGATGCGATCACTCAGCGAGTTGGTCAGCCACATCCGCTACGGTGTGCCGCAATGGGCAGAGCATCGGCGCGGCGCGCTGGATCGTGCCAAAGCCCGGCTTCCTCAGGTGACGCTGGACGGCGTCAACTGGTACTGGCCGGCCGGCGAGAACCCGTCATCCAAGCGACATGCCGGCGACGACAATTTGCGCCTGCTCGCGCCCTTTGACCCGATCGTCTGGGACCGCCGACGCTTCGAGATTTTCTGGGGCTGGGCCTACCGCTTCGAGGCCTACACGCCGGCGCCGAAGCGCTTGCGCGGGTACTACGCGCTGCCGCTGCTGTGGCGCGGGCAGGTCATCGGCTGGGGCAATGTCGCAGTGCGCGACGGCGCGCTGCACGCCGAGATCGGCCATGTCAGCGGCAAGGCGCCGCGTGAAGCGAGCTACCGGCTTGCGCTCGACGCGGAATTGCAGCGCCTGCGCGAATTCCTGTCACTGGCCTGATCGCGCAGCGATCACTGCGGCGGCGATTTCTGCAAAACCGGCACCCCGTTCGCTGACAGTGATGTACGCCGGCCAGGTGTGCAACTGCGCCGCAAATACGAGCAGGTTGGCCACGCCGACACTGAGCGCAAAGCTGCCGAACATCAACTGGTCGTTGCTCGAGTCGCCAACATAAACCCAGCGCTGCAGTTCGGCGTCGAGATCGCGACCGTAGAGCCGCCGCACGATCCAGCGCGCGCCGCTGAGCTTGCTGTGTTCGCCGTACCAGCCATTGATGTGGATCGAGCTGACGGTGGCGTTCATCCCCGCGGCCTGCATCAGGTTGACGACCCGGTGAATCTGCGCCGGCGCCAGCTGGGCGAATTCGGCGTGGTCAATCGCGATATCGGTGACCCGGCCGGCGCTGTCGCGCGCAAGCGTCGTGCCCGGCACCTCGGCCAGCACCCGCTGCGCCACGGCCTGCAATCGCTGCGCGTTCAGCGCACGTGTCGCCTCGTCTTGGGCGTATTCGACGCGCAGGCCATCAACTTCGCGCAGCAGTGCCACGGCGCCGTTTTCGGCAACGATCGCGGCCAGCGGCCATTCGAGCGCGAAGGGCCGGCTCCAGCCCATCGGCCGGCCGGGGATCGCGGTCACCCGCACGCCGGCAGGGTGTAGCGCGGCGAGGGCGTCCGTGGCCGCCGGGGCGAGCC
>JANOKR010000491.1:0-1946 GCA_031419315.1 Betaproteobacteria bacterium | reverse complement strand
GAATTGCGCGCCTTGTCGACCGCGTAGTAATTGATGTCGATCACGTTGTCCAGCATGCGCAATTCCAACCTCAAGCACAGGCCGGTGGGTCTCGGCATCATGGGCTTCCAGGATTGCCTGCATGAATTGCGCATCGCCTATTCGTCCGATGCGGCGGTCGAGTTCGCCGACCGTTCGATGGAGGCGGTGTGCTATCACGCCTACTGGGCCTCGACCGAGCTCGCGCAGGAGCGCGGCCGCTACTCGAGCTACCGCGGCTCGCTGTGGGACCGCGGCATCCTGCCGCTCGATTCAATCGACCTGCTCGAGCAGGCGCGTGGCGGCTACATCGAGGTCGACCGCTCGAAGACGCTGGATTGGGAACTCCTGCGCCAACGCATCGCGCAGCACGGCATGCGCAACTCCAACTGCGTTGCGATCGCGCCGACCGCGACGATCTCCAACATCATCGGCGTCGACGCATAGATCGAACCCTGCTTTGGCAACCTCTCGGTCAAGTCGAATCTGTCGGGTGAATTCACGGTGGTCAACGAATACCTCGTGCGCGACCTCAAGAAGCTGGGCCTGTGGGACAGCGTGATGGTCTCGGACCTGAAGCATTACAACGGCTCGGTGCGCCCGATCGACCGCGTGCCCGAAGAATTGAAGGCGCTGTACGCGACCGCTTTTGAAGTCGAGCCTTCGTGGCTGGTTGAGGCCGGCTCGCGGCGCCAGAAGTGGATCGACCAGGCGCAGTCGCTCAATATCTACATGGCTGGCGCGTCGGGCAAAAAGCTCGACGAAACCTACAAGCTTGCATGGTTGCGTGGCCTCAAGACCACCTACTACCTGCGCACGATGGGCGCGACCCACGCCGAAAAATCGACCGTCGATTCGAGCACGCTCAATGCGGTGTCTTCGGGCGGTGCAACGAGCTCGGCGTTCGTTGCGGCTGCATCAAAAGCGCGTGCGCAGATGGCCGGCATCGCGAGTCCATCAAGCGCCGCGGCCGCATCGAAACCCGCCACCGACATCAGCTTTTGTTCGGTCGACGATCCCGATTGCGAAGCGTGTCAGTGAGACATGCAATGAGCGCATTCGAACTCAACATCAAGCATCCAAAACGTTGACCATGAATGACCGCAGCGACATCAGCACGATGCATCGGTGCAACATCACTGCGGCCTTGATGTCAACAAGTGCTTGGTGTTCACACACAACAAACTGATAATTCAGCGCCACAGGACGTACACACAAATGCTTGTCTGGGAAGAAGACGGTCGCACGCCCCACACGAAGATGCCTCATCGCGTTTCGACACCCGTTGCTGTCGATGCGCGCGCGCCGCTGACGTCTCATTCCGCGGCACTGGCCACGAACCTTTCCTCGACGCTCTCGACTTCTCGGTCGGCGCTGCTCGCACCCATTGCGGCACGGTTCGTGTCGGTCGCTGATGTCGGCGCAGACAGCGTCAGCACACGACGTGTCAATGCCGCCGACAAACGCATCATCAACGGCAGTACCGACGTCAACCAGCTGGTGCCGTTCAAATACAAGTGGGCGTGGGAGAAGTACCTCGCGACTTGCGCCAACCACTGGATGCCCAACGAGATCAACATGTCGCGCGACATCGCGACCTGGAAAGACCCGAACGGCCTGACCGACGACGAGCGCCGCATCGTCAAGCGCAACCTCGGCTTCTTCGTCACCGCCGATTCGCTGGCCGCGAACAACATCGTGCTCGGCACCTACCGGCATATCACCGCACCCGAGTGCCGTCAGTTCCTGCTGCGACAGGCCTTCGAAGAAGCGATCCACACCCACGCCTACCAGTACTTCGTCGAGTCGGTCGGCATTGACGAAAGCGAGATCTTCAACGCCTACCACGAGGTCGCGTCGATCCGCGACAAGGACGAGTTCCTGATCCCGTTCATCGAGGCTATCATGGACCCGCACTTAAAGACCGG
>JANOKR010000490.1:0-13035 GCA_031419315.1 Betaproteobacteria bacterium | reverse complement strand
CACGCCGTACGACGTGCAGCGCAACGACAAGGTGATCGAGGCCTACCTCGGCGCCGGGCACAAGGCGCACTAGACATGACAAAACCCACTTTCCTCAAAGTGAGCAACCTGAAGGTCGCCTACGGAGGCATCCAGGCGGTCAAGGGTGTCAGCTTCGTAGTCCACGAAGGCGAACTCGTCAGCCTTATCGGCGCCAATGGCGCGGGCAAGACGACGACCCTCAAAGCGGTCACTGGCACCCAGCCGATCGGCGACGGCGATGTCGAATTCCTGGGCAAAAGCATCAAGGGCCAGGGCGCCTGGGACCTCGTCCACCAGGGCCTGGTGATGGTGCCCGAGGGCCGCGGCACCTTCACCCGCATGACGATTGTCGAGAACCTGCAGATGGGCGCCTTCGTGCGCACCGACAAGGATATCGACGCCGATATCGACAAGGTTTTTGCGATCTTCCCGCGCCTGAAAGAACGCGCCAACCAGCTCGCCGGCACGATGAGCGGTGGCGAGCAGCAGATGCTGGCGATGGGCCGCGCGCTGATGGCCAAGCCCAAGGTGCTGCTGCTGGACGAACCTTCGATGGGCCTGAGCCCGATCATGGTCGACAAGATCTTTGAGGTCATCGCCGATATCCACAGCCGCGGCACGACGATCCTGCTCGTCGAACAAAACGCCAGCCGCGCCTTGAGCCTGGCCGACCGCGGCTACGTCATGGACTCCGGTGAGGTCACGATGGACGGCGACGCCAAATCGCTGCTCAACGACCCGCGGGTGCGCGCGGCGTATCTCGGCGAGTGAAGGCGCGGCGCCGGCGGCTGTGCGGGCTTGCATGCCCCGCGGCGCATCGCGCCGCCTCAGCGATCTTGCGGCGCGAGCACCTTGACGCGAATCTCGTCGATCGCCGCGCCTTGCGCGCGCAGCCGTTCGAGCAACAGCGGCAAGCTGTGCTTGAGCTTGTTTGCCACCGCCGCGTTGTTTGCAAAGAGCGTCCACTCGGCCTCGTGCAGCGGCCCGGCCCGCACCTGCGCTGCCAGTGCTGCCGGCAGCAGCGACGAGACGCTGTTGAACCAGGCCTGCGCCTGGCGGTGGCCGGCGAGCAGGCTGGACAACATCGTGCTGTCGCTCAGGGCCTGCGCGGCGCTGCGCGCCGATGCTGGGCGGCCGGCGTAGGGGGCGCGGGGGGATCGCATCGGTTGTGTTGACGCTTGAGGTGTCGCTCGTCGTTTGAAGTTCGCGTGATCGATGCTGCGCGCTGCTCAATCGACCTTCGCGCCGCTGGCCTTCACAAGCTGTTCGTACTTCGCCAGCTCGGCTTTGACAAAGGCCGCAAACTGCTCCGGCGTCGTCGGCGAAGGGTCAGCCATCAGCGTTGCCAGCCGCGCCTTGATCTCGGCCGAATTCAGCGCGTCGACAAAAGCGCGGTTGAGTTTTTGGTTCAACTCGGCGGGCAGCCGGGCCGGGCCGAAGAGGCCGAACCAGGTGCCGATGTCGAAGTCCCTCAGACCCAGCGCGGCACCGGCGTCGGCGACGGTTGGCAGCTCGGGCATGGCGTTCGATCGCCGCGCGGTGGTGACCGCCAGCGCACGCAGTTTGCCGGCGCGGATATTCGCCGACGCCGCGGCCAGGTTGTCGAAATTGAAATCGACCTGGCCACTGACCAGCGCAAGTTGTGCCGGCGGCCCTCCGGCATAAGGGATGTGCACGATGAACAGGCCGGCGCGGGTCTTGAACATCTCGCCCGCCAGATGGCCTGCGCTGCCGTTGCCGCCGGATCCGTAATTCAACTTCGCCGGGTTCTTTCGCGCATAGCCGACCAGGTCGGCGAGTGAATTGATGCCTAGTCGTGCCGCCGTCTCGGCATTCATCACCAGCACATTCGGCACCTGGGCGACCAGCGTGATCGGCGTGAAATCACGCTGCGCGTCGTAGGGGATCTTGCTGTACAGCCAGGGGTTGATCGCGTGGGTCGCGACCGCTGCCATGACCAGGGTCTGGCCGTCAGGCGCGGCCTTGGCGACGAGGTCGGCGCCCAGGTTGCCACCCGCGCCGGGCCGGTTTTCGACGACCACCAGCCCCAGGTTGTCCTTGACCCGTTCGGCCAGCGCGCGGGCCACGATGTCTAACGGGCCACCTGGCGGGTAAGGCACGATCAGCCGGATGGGCCGGGCCTGCGCGATCGCGCCACCGGTGCCGGCCAGCGCGACGGCGGCGACCGCCGCAGCGAGGATTTCACGCCGGCCGCGAGGGATGTCGAAAGTGCAGTCGAAAGTGATGTCGAGCGCGATGTCGCGTCTGATGTCGGGCTTGATGTCGGGCTGGATGCGCAACCTCATGCCGTGGCCCCATGTTTGTCGGCTTCCGACGTAAAGGAGTCGGCATAAAACTCCTGCGCCGGCAGGCCGCACCTGGCGACAAAGTCGCGCTGCGCTGACTCGACCATCACCGGCACGCCACAGGCGTAGACCTGGTGTTTCGACAAATCGGGCAGATCGGCCATCACCGCCTGGTGGACAAAGCCGGTACGCCCGGTCCAGTTGTCTTCGACTTTGGGTTCGCTCAAGACCGGCACATAACGCAGGTTGGGCATCTGCGCCGCGGTGGCTTCGGCCCAGCCGTGCAGATAGAGGTCAGCCTTGCTGCGGCAGCCCCAGTACAGCGTCGCCGGCCGCGTGATGCCTTTGAATTGCAGGTGCTCGATGATCGCCTTGATCGGCGCGAAGCCGGTGCCGCTGGCCAGCAGCACGATCGGCGCGTCGGAGTCCTCGCGCAGGAAGAAGCTGCCGAACGGGCCTTCCATGCGCAGGATTTCTTTTTCTTTCATCGCGGCGAAAACATGATCGGTGAAGCGCCCGCCCGGCATGTGGCGCAGGTGCAGCTCGATTGCCGGAGGCGAGCCCAGCGACTGCATCGCGTTGGCCATGCTGTAGCTGCGCCGCGCGCCGTCACGCAGGATGAATTCGACATACTGGCCGGCGCGGTATTGCAGATTCTGGTTCGCCGGCAGTTGCAGCTTGAGCACCGCGACATCGGGCGCCGGGCGCTCGATGCTCATCACCCGGCTGGGCAGTTTCAGCACCGGGTACTCGCCGGCGCCAGGCACGGTGCGCGCCTCGACGACGCAGTCGGTCTGCGGCGTCGCGCAGCAGGTGAGGATGAAGCCGGCGGCTTCTTCTTCGGCCGACAAAGCCTTGGCCTGGTGCACGCCGTGGATCACCCGGCCTTCGAGCAGGCGGCTCTTGCACGAGCCGCAGGCGCCGTCGCGGCAACCGTAGGGCAGGCCGATGCCCTGGCGGATGGCGGCGGCCAGGATCGGCTCGTCGCGTTCGACGCCGAAGCTGCGGTTGGCGGGTTGGACGGTGACGTTCAGGCTCACTGGGGTACCTTCATGCTGCGCGCTCTGGGTGCTCACATTTACACTGGTTCGCGATTGTGCCCCGTGCTTGCGGGGCCACGCCGCCCGGCATGTTCCCCGCACCCGCCTACCGCCCCTACCCCCAACCCTGCGTTTGCTGCTGCGCGGGACACCCATGACGCCCAGCCTTGCGCCCCTCACCCGGCAACGCCGGCCGACGCTGCTCATCGTCGGCTGCGGCGATGTCGGCATGCGTGTCTTGCGGCTGCTGCGCGGCCGGCACCAGCTGCTGGCGCTGACCTCATCGGCATCGCGCTGCGCTGAGTTGCGGGCCGCCGGCGCGACACCGCTGCTGGGCAACCTCGATCAACCCGCAACCCTCGGGCGCCTGGCCGGCCTGGCCGACCTGGTGCTGCATCTGGCACCCCCGCCATCAAGCGGCGACAGCGACCCACGCACCGCAGCGTTGCTAAAGACGCTGGCGCGCGGTGGGCGGGTGCAGCGTCTGGTGTACGCCAGTACCAGCGGTGTCTACGGCGACTGCGGCGGCGAGCGGGTGAGCGAAACCCGCAACGCCGCGCCAGCCACACCGCGTGCACTTCGGCGGCTGGATGCCGAAGCGCGTGTGCGTCATTTCTGCCGCCAGACCGGCTGCGCGGTCAGCATTCTGCGCGTCCCCGGCATCTATGCTGTCGGCCGTGAAGGTGGCCACCCCAGCGATCGACTACAGCGCGGCGCGCCGGTGCTCGTCGAAGCCGACGATGTCTACACCAACCACATCCATGCCGACGACCTGGCGCGTGCCTGCGTGCTCGCATTGCACCGCGCGTTGCCGCAGCGTGTGATCAACGTCAATGACGATACCGAGCTGCGCATGGTGACTATTTCGACCTCGCCGCTGAGCTCTGCGGCCTGCCGCGCCCGCCGCGGGTCACGCGCGCGCAGGCGGCGGCGATGTTGTCGCCGATGCAGATCAGCTTCATGGCCGAATCGCGGCGACTCTGCAACCGCCGGCTGAAAAAAGAACTCGGCCTGCGCCTGCTTTACCCGACGGTGCGCGAAGGATTGTTGGCGCCGGATTCAACCGACGCGGCGGCCTCAAGGAAATGTGGCTCTGCCACTTTCTTTGATCCCCGTGGGGGACCGAACCCGCACCGAGTGAGCGCCTGCGCGCTCGCGAGTGGCTGGTAAGGGCCATCCGGCATGCTTGCCGGATGGCGGCCGCAAGGCGGCGGCCTTGGGGCGGTCAAAACAGCCCGCTGATGCGCCCGTCGGCATCGACGTCGATGGCTGCCGACGACGGCAGCTTGGGCAGTCCGGGCATGGTCATGATGTCGCCGCAGACCAGCACTACAAAACCGGCGCCGGCGGCCAGCCGCACTTCGCGGATGTGCAAGGTGTGGCCCGACGGCGCACCGCGCGAAGTGGGGTCGCTTGAAAACGAATACTGCGTCTTGGCGATGCAGACCGGGAAAGCGCCATAACCCTGGTCCTGCAGCGCCTGCAACTGCTGGCGCACGGCGGCGTCGGCGCTGACGCCAGCGGCGCCATAAATCTTGCGGGCGATGGCTTCGGCTTTGGCCAGGAGGGTCGCGTCGTCGGGGTAGACAAAGCGCATTCCTGAGCGCGGTGCGGCCTGCGTTGCGGCTTGCTGCGTCGCTGCGTCTGCAGCGGATTGTTCCACCGCCGCGACCACCGCTCCGGCCAGCGCCACCGCACCGCGCCCGCCTTCGGCCCAATGGCGGGCGACCACCAGATTGGCGCCCAGCTTGGCCACCGCCTGCGCCACCAGCGCCAGCTCGGCCGGGGTGTCGTGGGCAAAGTGGTTCAACGCGACCACGCAGCGCAGGCCGTAGTGCTGCTGGACATTGTGTACATGACGCTCTAGGTTAGGCATGCCGCGCTGCAAGGCGCCGAGGTCTTCGACGGCAAGGTCCTTCAACCCCGCGCCGCCGTGGTACTTGAGCGCGCGCACGGTGGCCACCATCACCGCGGCGGCCGGCCGCAGGCCTGACAAGCGGCATTTGATATCGACAAATTTCTCCGCCCCCAGGTCGGCGCCAAAGCCGGCTTCGGTGATCACATAGTCGGCCAGCTTCAGCGCCGCGCGGGTGGCGATGACCGAGTTGCAGCCATGCGCGATATTGGCAAATGGCCCGCCGTGGATGAAAGCCGGCGTGTGCTCCAGCGTCTGCACCAGGTTCGGCTTGATCGCATCGCGCAGCAAGGCGGCCATCGCGCCCTGCGCCTGCAGGTCGGCGGCGGTGATCGGCCGGCCCTCGCGGGTGGCGCCGACGACGATGCGCGCGACGCGGGCTTTCAGGTCGGCCAGGTCGCTGGCCAGGCACAGGATCGCCATCACCTCCGACGCGACGACGATATCGAAGCCGTCTTCGCGCGGGAAACCGTTGCCCGGCCCGCCCAGGCCGATGGTGATGCGGCGCAGGGCGCGGTCGTTCATGTCGACGACGCGCCGCCAGCTGATGCGGCGCAGGTCGAAGCCAAGCGCATTGCCATGGTGGATATGGTTGTCGATCAGCGCGGCCAGCAGGTTGTGGGCCAGCCCGACGGCGTGGAAGTCGCCGGCGAAATGCAGGTTGATGTCCTCCATCGGCACCACCTGCGCATGGCCTCCGCCGGCCGCACCGCCCTTCATGCCGAAGACCGGGCCCAGTGAAGGTTCACGCAGGCAGACCATCGCGCGCCGGCCGATGTGGTTGAGCGCGTCGCCGAGACCGACAGTCGTGGTGGTCTTGCCTTCGCCAGTGGGTGTCGGGCTGATCGCGGTGACGAGGATCAGCTTGCCGTCAGGCCGGCTTCGCAGCGCCCGCAATTGCGCGATCGAGACCTTGGCCATGTAGCGGCCGTGCAGCTCGAGCGTGTCGTCGGCCAGCCCCAGGCGATCGCGGGCGAGGGTGGTGATGGGCAGCAGCTTGGTTTGCTGGGCGATCTCGATATCGGTGGGCATGCGACGTGACAGGGGGGCGATGGCAGAGCGCCATTTTCCTGGTTGCCGCCCGGCGCCGGCCCAGGGGTCTGCGCCAATGGTGTTTAGCGCCTCGAAGGGCTCAAACGCCTTCGGCGCGCTTGAGCGTTTTCATGCGATCGACGGTCTGCACTTTCAGGGTCTGCTTCTCGCCGCGGCGCACGATGTCCAGCGCGACCTCGCGCTCGGCGCGGCCGCCGGCCCAGAGGGCCTTCCACAGCGTTTCGAGGGTCTGCACATCGGTGCCGTCGATGCGCAACACAGTGTCGCCGGGTTGCAGGCCGGCGACGTCAGCCGGGCTGTCCGGGTTGACCCGCGCGATGCGCACGCCGTCGTCGGTTTCGACGCCGTTGATGCCAATCCAGGCACGTTCGCTGGCACGGCTGGCACCGCGGGCACGCAGCTCGGCGACGATCGGCGCGAGCAGGTCAATCGGCACGAACATATTGCCCGGCACCCGCGGCGCACCCCGGCCGAGCGATTCGGTGACAAACAGCGAGCCGATGCCAACCAGCTCGCCGCGGCCGTTGAAAAGGCCGGCGCCGCTGTGGTCGGGGCGCGGCGGCGTGGTGAACAGCGCGCCGTCGATGTGGTATTCCCAGTAGCCCGAAAACGCGCGCCGCGAGACCATGCGCGCGATGCTCACAGCACCCTGGGCGCCGCCGCTGGCCATCATCAAAGGCTCGTCGCCGGTGACCGCGGCAGACTGCCCGAGCGGCGCGGCCTCAAGCTTGATCGGCGCGAGTGATTGCACGAGGCCGAAACCGGTGGCGACGTCGTAGGCTACCACCCGCGCTGGCAGCTCGCGGCCGTCGTCGGTGAGCAGCAGCACCCGTTCGGCTTCGAGCACCAGGTAGCCGATCGTCAGCACCAGGCCGTCGTCGCCAATGACCACCCCCGAGCCGCTGCGCTGCGGCCCCAGCGTCGCTGCCGAACGCGCGCCGTCGACGGCGATGGCGCGCACACCGACGACGGCGTCGCTGGCGCGGCGCATCACGCGCGAGAGGTTTTCGAGGTCGGGGGCTTGCGCCACCACGGGCGCCGCGATGCAGCCGATCGCGACGGCGAGAAAGAAGCTGGACCAGATTTTCACGGGGCACCTCCGGCAGATCCCAGGGATCCGATGCATGCAGCATGCGCCTGGTGGATTAGCGCTGCAACACCCAGGTCGAGGCCGCGAGTCCGCCTGCCGTGCAGACTGCTCAGCGGCGGCGGCTGAACGGCCCGCGGCCGCGCCAGTAGGAGATCATCAACCAGCCGCCGAGCATGCCGCCGAGGTGCGCGAAGTGCGCCACGCCGGTGCGCCCGAGCAGGCCCATCACCAACTCGATGGCACCGAAGACGATGACGAAGGTGCGCGCCTTCATCGGGATCGGCGGGAACAGCGGCATGATGACCCGGTTCGGGAACAACATGCCAAAGGCCAGCAGCAGGCCGTACAACGCGCCCGAAGCGCCGACGGTGGGGCTGCGCGAGCCGGTCAAATAGGTGATCAGCAGTTGGGCTGCGGCGGCCGCGAGCAGGCTCGCGAGCAGGAAGTGCAGATAGCGTTTCTGGCCCCACAGCCGCTCAAGCTCGGCACCGAACATCCACAGCCCGAGCATGTTGAAAAACAGGTGCAGCGTATCGCCGTGCAGGAAGCCGTAGGTGACGACCTGCCAGGGCATGAAATTGCCGCTGGCCAACGGCCAGAGCGCAAAGTAGGCGTCGATCGGGACAAACAGATTCAGGCAGAACGCCGCCACGCAGGCGAGCATCAGCGCTTGGGTCACGGGCGGCAGCGGCGGCATGGTCGGTGGGGGTGTGGACGTCGATGCAGACGTTCAGGGTCAGGGATGGTGCCCGCGGCCAGACTCGAACTGGCACGCCTTGCGGCGGCGGATTTTGAGTCCGCTACGTCTACCGATTTCGTCACGCGGGCAGGGCTGCCGGGCGCTTTGGCCCAGCGGGCCGCGAGTATCGCACGCGGGTCCTGCCGGGCGGGGCCTGACCCGATGGCCCTGGCGCTGCGGGGACGCTGCCTCGCTGCGACAATTGCCGCCATGCCGACCCGCTACAAAACCATCGAAGACGTCATCGGCCAGACGCCGCTGGTGCAATTGATGCGCCTGCCCGGCGCCGACAACCGCGGCCGCGGCAACGTGATCCTGGGCAAACTCGAGGGCAACAACCCGGCCGGTTCGGTGAAAGACCGCCCGGCGATGAGCATGATCCGGCGCGCCGAGGAGCGTGGCGAGATCAAACCCGGCGATACGCTGATTGAAGCGACCTCGGGCAATACCGGCATTGCGCTGGCGATGGCTGCGGCGATCCGCGGCTACCGGATGCTGCTGGTGATGCCCGAAGACCTGTCGATCGAACGTGCGCAGACGATGCGTGCGTTTGGCGCCGAGTTGATCCTGACGCCGCGCTCGGGTGGCATGGAGTACGCACGCGACCTTGCCGAGCAGATGCAGAAAGATGGCAAAGGCCTGGTGCTCGACCAGTTCGCCAACGCCGACAACCCGCGCATCCACTTCGAGACCACCGGCCCCGAAATCTGGGCCGATACAGGCGGGCGCATCACCCACTTTGTCAGTGCGATGGGCACCACCGGCACCATCACTGGCGTCTCGCGTTACCTGAAGAAGATGAACCCGGCGGTGCGCATCATCGGCGCGCAGCCGATGGAAGGCTCGCGTATCCCGGGCATCCGCAAATGGCCCGAGGCTTATCTGCCGAAGATCTACGACCCGAAGACGGTCGACGAGTTGGTCTATGTGAGCCAGACCGACGCCGAAGACCTGGCCCGCCGGCTGGCACGCGAAGAAGGCATCTTCGCCGGCATCTCGGCGGCCGGCGCTTGCTGGGTCGCGTTGCAGATCGCCAAGACGGTGCAGGACGCGACGATCGTCTTCATCGTCTGCGACCGCGGCGATCGGTATCTGTCGACGGGTGTGTTCCCGGCATGATTCACACGCCAAAGTTTTGCCCGGATTGCGCCGCACCGGTGTTGAGGCGGGCCGAAGTCGAAGACGGCGGCCCGAAGGCCCGGCTGCGTTGCCCGGCCTGCAACTGGACCCACTGGAACAACCCGACGCCGGTGCTCGCGGCAGTGATCGAATGTGCCGACCGCGACGGCCAGCTCCTGCTGGCGCGCAACGCCGCCTGGCCGGGCAAGATGTTCGCGCTGATCACCGGCTTCATGGAAGCCGGCGAAACGCCTGAAGAAGGCATCACGCGCGAAGTCGCCGAAGAAACCGCGCTGCAAGTCGACGCGCTCAAGCTCATCGGCGTCTACGATTTTCAGCGCATGAACCAGATCATCATCGCTTATCACGCCGTGGCACGGGGCGAGGTTCGCCTCTCGCCGGAGCTGGCCGAATACCGGCTGTTCACGCCGACGTCGGTGCACTGCTGGCGCGCCGGCACCGGCTATGCGCTCGCCGATTGGCTGCGTTCGCGCGGGCACGAGCCGAGCTTTGTCGACCTGCCGGGCCGGGCTTCGTAGAATCTAGACAACATCCAAGGATCGCCATGCAAGCGCACAAAGAAATCGACACCCGCGGGCTGAACTGTCCGCTGCCGATTTTGAAAGCCAAAAAAGCCTTGACCGACATGCACAGCGGCGAGGTGCTGAAGGTCGTCGCGACCGACCCTGGATCGGTGCGCGACTTCCAGGCCTTCGCTCGCCAGACCGGCAACGAACTCGTCGAGCAGAGCACGCTGGAAGCCGATTTCATCCACTACCTGCGTCGCCGGTAGGCGCAAATTCAAAGCGCCAGCGACTTCAGGTAGCTGCGAAAGCCCGGCCCGAGCCCCGGGTGGGCGAGCGCCAATTCGACATTGGCCTCAAGAAAACCTTCCTTGCTGCCGCAGTCGTAGCGCCGCCCTACGTAGCGGTAGGCAAAGACCTTTTCGCGGCGCAGCAGCGCGGCAATGCCGTCGGTGAGCTGGATCTCGCCGCCGACACCCCGCGGCTGGCTGGCAATCTCGTGAAATACCCCCGGCGTCAGGATGTAGCGCCCGGCCACGCCCAGGCGTGACGGCGCATCCGCCGGCGCCGGCTTTTCGACGATGCGCTGGATGTCCAGCATGCGCTCGCTGACTGGCGTGCCGGCGACGATGCCGTAGCGTTTGGTGTGCTCCTCGGGCACTTCCTGCACCGCCAGGATCGACGCCCGCCACTCGCTGAACTGCTCGACCATCTGCTTGAGCACCGGCGGCTCGCCGACCATCAGGTCGTCGGCGAGCAGCACCGCAAAAGGCTCGTTGCCAACCAGGCGCTTGCCGCAGAGCACGGCGTGGCCGAGGCCCAGCGCCTGCGGCTGGCGCACGTAGATGCATTCCATATCGTCGGGCTTGACACCACGCACGACGTCCAAAAGGTCCTGTTTACCCGCCTGTTCAAGGGCTACCTCGAGCTCGAAAGTCATGTCAAAGTGGTCTTCGATCGGGCGTTTGTGGCGCCCGGTCACGAAGATCATCTCGCGCACACCTGCGGCGTAGGCCTCCTCCACCGCGTACTGGATCAGCGGTTTATCAACCACCGGCAGCATCTCCTTCGGCTGGGCTTTGGTTGCCGGCAGGAAGCGGGTGCCGAGCCCGGCTACAGGGAAGATCGCCTTCTTGACATGCATGGGGTTACCTAGAATCCGGGGCTGTTGTTACAGCCATTTTGGCATGCACACCCCGCCCCGATCCGGGTCAGCGCGGTAATGGATCACATGGACGTTCTCATCGTCGAACCCCTGGAGTCAGAGGTGGTGCAGTGGCTCGGTGCGCGCCATCCGACCCGCTACGCGCCCGAACTGGCGCGCGACCCGCGTGCCCTGCGCAAGGCGCTGTATTCGGTGCGCGCGCTGGTGATCCCGCCATCGGTGGCCATCGACGCCGCTGCGCTGCGCGGTGCACCGCTGCTGCGCACCGTCGGCCGCTTGTCGGCTGGCGCCGAAAATATCGACCTTGAAGCCTGCGCCGCGGCGGGTGTCGAAGTCTTCCGGCCGGCATCGGCGGGGGCCGTTGCCGAAGCCGAATTTGCGGTCGGCGCGCTGTTGCAGATGTTGCGACGGGTGCCGGTGCTCAACAACGAAGGCCTGCTCGTCGGGCGTGAACTCGGGCGCTGCCAGGTCGGCCTGGTCGGCATGGCGCCGGCGGCCAAGCCGCTGGCCGCACTGCTCACCGCGTTTGGTGCCAAGGTGATTGGCTACGACCCCGCGGTGCATGCGTCCGACGGCCTCTGGGCGAGCTGGGGCGTGCAGCCGGTAGGTCTGCGCGAGTTGATGGAGGGCAGCGACGCGGTGTGTGTGCTGCTGACCTATTTCACCCGCTACCAGGGCCTGATCGGCGAGCGCTATCTCGAGAGCGCACGCGCCGACCAGGTGCTGCTGAGCCTGGCGCACTCGAGTGTCTTTGACGAATACACCTTGGCTGCGGCCTTGTCGGCGGGGCGTCTGGCTGCCGCCTGGCTGGACAGCGTCGAGCCGGGTTTGCTCGGTCCGGGGCGGCCACTGCACGGCATCGACACCCTGCAAGTCACGCCGCGGGTGGCCGGCACCACCCGCGAGTCGCGGGCACGCGCTGCCTGGGCAGTGGCGCGGCGGGTCGACGAGGTCTTGAACCAGCCGATGCTGCGTGGTGAGTCCCGGCCGACAGCCGCTGAGGGTGCCGCTGACGCTGCTGCGCCTAACCCGCCACGGCCTGCGGCGACTGAAGCTAACCTGGCTGCGCCAGACGAGCCGATTGATCTCGAAGCCGGCTCAACGCCTGCTTGAAGTCAGCCAGCCGGGCGCGCTCTTGTGCCACCACCGCGGCCGGCGCGCGAGACACAAAACTCTCGTTGGCCAGCCGCGCTTCGCCCTTGCCCACCTCGGCGTCGAGCCGGTCGATTTCCTTGGTCAGGCGCTCGCGCTCGGCGGCGACATCGATCTCGACAAAAAGTGCAAACCGGGTTGCGCCTTGTACCGAGACCGGCGTGGCCTGGGTGGCTTGTGCAAACGTGGTCTCGTCGTCAAAAGCACGCAGCTCGCTGACCCGCGCCAGCACTTGCAACACTGGCCCCGCCTCGGCGACAAAGCCGTTGTCGCCACAGACGAGCATCGGTACCCGCTGCGCCGGTGACAGGCCCATCTCGCTGCGCAGCGTGCGTGCTGCGGTGACGAGCTTCTTGAGCTTGGCCATCCAGATGTCGGCGGCGGCGTCGACACGTTCAAGCTGCGCGATGGGGTAGGGCGCGACGATGACGCCGCGCGCATGACCTGCCTCATCACTTTCCTTATCACCCGCCGGCTTGCGCGCGGCCACCGGTGCAACACGTTCCCACAACTCGGCGGTGATGAACGGCACCAGCGGGTGCAACAGTCGCAGCGTCGTCTCTAACGTTCGAATCAAGCTGCGCCGGGTGGCGCGCTGCTGGCTCGGCGTGCCGCCTTGCAACTGGACCTTGGCGATCTCCAGATACCAGTCGCAATATTCGTCCCAGACGAAGGTGTAGGCGGCGCTGGCCACCAGGTCCAGCCGGTAGTCGGCAAAACCCTGCGCCACCGCAGCTTCGGCGCGTTGCAGCTCGTTGCTGATCCAGCGGTCGGCGGCCGAGAATTGCAAGTAGCCGTGGAAAGGCTGACCAGGCGCGCATTCGGCCTTGCTGTGTTCTGCCAGGCCACAGTCCTGGTCCTCGCAGTTCATGAGCACGAAGCGCGTTGCGTTCCAGAGCTTGTTGCAGAAA
>JANOKR010000489.1:0-3356 GCA_031419315.1 Betaproteobacteria bacterium | reverse complement strand
GATCTTGCGCAGCCGTGTGTTGATGCTCTCGATCGCACTGGTCTGTAGATCACGCTCACGCGCAGCGCGTCGCTACCTCAGGCTTGGCCGCCCCAGGGGCGTAGCCCAGTTGGTGGCCGAGCTCGCCAACGAGCGACCGCTCGAACGGGCATGGGCATCGGCAAATGGCTTTGATGAGGGGACACACGACGACTCGTCAGTTTTGCGCGCAGATCTCGACCGCACGGCTCAGCCCCGCGCTGCACCGTCAATGCGCATCGAAAAATCGATCGCGTGCACGTCCTTGGTCAGCTTGCCGCTGGAGATGCGGTCGACGCCGGTGGCGGCAATCTCGCGCACGCGGCTCAGGTCGACGCTGCCGGAGACCTCGAGCAAGGCGCGGCCGGCATTGATCACGCAGGCGGCCCGCATGTCGTCGAGCGAAAAGTCGTCAATCAACACGCTGGTCGCGCCGGCCTCGAGCGCTTGGCTCAGTTCGCTCAAGGTTTCGACTTCGATCTGCACCGTGACACCGGCATTCAAGGCCAGGGCGGCTTGCATCGCCGCGGCGATGCCGCCGGCAGCGGCGATGTGGTTTTCCTTGATCAGGATGCCATGCCACAGCGCCAGCCGCTGGTTCGCGCCACCACCCACCCGGACCGCATATTTCTGCGCCTGGCGCAGCCCCGGCAGGGTCTTGCGGGTGTCCAGGATCAGGCAGCCGCGCGGGTTGGGCGAGACCCCGGCGATCGCGTCGACATAGGCCCGCGTGACCGTGGCCACGCCCGACAGCAGTTGCAGGAAGTTCAGCGCCGGGCGTTCTGCGCTGAGCAGCGCCCGCGCGTCACCGGCTATTCCGCAAACCACACTGCCGGCCGCGACCAAGGTGCCTTCTGCGGCCTGCCACTTAATTTGTGCGTTAGGGTCCAGGGCCTGAACGCAGGCGTCGAACCAGTCGCGCCCACACAGCACGGCGGCTTCTTTGGCGGTGACCCGCGCCCGGACGCGTCGGCCGGCAGGCACCAGGCTGGCGGTCCAGTCGCCGCGGCCGATATCTTCGATCAACGCGTCGCGCACATTGCGCGCGCGTGCCGCTTGCAGGTCTTCGTTGTGATCGAACATGTGGTTGCCCAGGACGGAACTCAGGCCGCCATCGGCACCAAAAAATCGCGACTGATGCCGACGCCGAGTTCATTCACGCGGTCAAGAAACTGCGTCAGGTAGGCGTGCAGTCCGGTTTGCAGGATCTCGTCGATGCGGCCGTATTTCAGGTCCGATTGCAAGCGCCCGGCGCGGCGCAGGGTTTCGCCGCTGTGCTGGTTGGCGACATGGTGCAGGTTGGCCACAACTTCGTTCAGGCAGGCCGCCAGCGAGCGTGGCATATCGGGGCGCAGGATCAGCAGCTCGGCGACTTTTTCGGGCTGGATGACGTTGCGGTAGACCTTGCGGTAGATCTCGAAACCCGAGACCGAACGCAGGATCGCACTCCAGTGATAGAAATCGACCTCCTGCGTTTCTTTGGCATTGCCCGGACCAAAAAACTCGCCCGCGGTAAGCGCAGCATATTTGACGTCGAGCAATCGAGCGGTGTTGTCGGCGCGCTCCAGAAAAACGCCGACGCGGATGAAGTGCAACGCTTCGTCTTGCAGCATCGTGCCCACCGTGACACCGCGGCTCAGGTGCGATCGGAATTTGACCCACTCGAAAAACTCGGCGGGGTCGCGCTCAAAAGCGCCGCCTCGGAGCAGCCGGTTGAATTCGAGCCAGGTCTGGTTCTGGGTCTCCCAGACCTCGGTCGTCAACGCGCCGCGCACCGCGCGTGCGTTTTCGCGTGCCGCGCGCAAGCAGCACCAGATGCTCGACGGGTTGCCTTCGTCGTGCACCATGAACTCCATCACGCCGCGGGCGTCGACGTCGGCGTGGCCCTTGCCGTAGGCCGCGGTGAGTTCGGAGATCGACAGCAAGCCGCGCCAGCCCTGCTCGGCCATCGCCGCTGACTGCGGCAGCAGCGAGGTCTGATAACTCACATCGAGCATGCGCGCGGTGTTTTCGGCCCGCTCCATGTAGCGACTCATCCAGAAAAGATGGTCAGCGGTTCTAGACAGCATGCGACACCTCCCGCGGGACAAAAACCCCGCCACGCGCTAGCGCGCGCCGCAGTATTTTGGCTTCGCGACGAGCGCGCCGCGCTCGACCGGCCCGCTCCATGTAGCGGCTCATCCAGAAAAGATGGTCAGCGGTTCTAGACAGCATGGTGATTTTCCCTTCAGTCTTCGAGAACCCAGGTGTCCTTGGTCCCGCCACCCTGCGAAGAGTTGACGACGAGCGAGCCTTCTTTGAGCGCGACGCGGGTCAGGCCACCGGGCACCGTCTGCACCGTCTTGCCCGACAGCACATAGGGGCGCAGGTCGATATGGCGCGGCGCGATGCCGGCGTCGACAAAGGTCGGGCAGGTCGACAGGCTCAGCGTCGGTTGCGCGATGTAGTTGCTCGGGTTGGCTTTGAGCACGGCGCGGAACTCATCGATCTCTGCCTTGCTCGCTGCCGGGCCGACGAGCATGCCGTAGCCACCGGCCCCATGGACCTCCTTGACGACGAGTTCATGCAGATGATCGAGCACGTATTTCAAGTCCTCGGGGTCGCGACACAGATGCGTCGGCACATTGTTCAGGATCGGCTTTTCGCCGAGGTAAAACTCGATCATCTTCGGCACGTAGGGGTAGATGCTTTTGTCATCGGCGATGCCGGTGCCGATGGCATTGCACAGGGTCACGTTGCCACGCCGGTAGACATCCAGGATGCCGGCGCAGCCGAGTGTCGAATCGGCGCGAAAGACCTTCGGGTCGAGAAAATCGTCGTCGACGCGGCGGTAGATCACATCCACCCGCTTCGGCCCCTGCGTCGTGCGCATGTACACAAAGGCGTCGCGCACAAAGAGGTCCTGCCCTTCGACCAGCTCGATGCCCATCTGCTGCGCCAGGAACGCATGTTCAAAGTAGGCGCTGTTGTACATGCCTGGCGTGAGCACCACGACGGCCGGCTCGTTGACACCGGCTGGCGCCACCGCGCGCAGGGTCTCGAGCAGCAGGTCGGGGTAATGCGCCACCGGCGCGACGCGGTGGTTGCTGAACAGGTCGGGGAACAGGCGCATCATCATCTTGCGGTTCTCGAGCATGTAGCTGACACCGCTGGGCACGCGCAGGTTGTCTTCGAGCACGTAGTAGGTGCCGCTGCCGTCGGCATTGCCGGCACGCACGATGTCGATGCCAGAAATGTGCGAATAGATGTCGCCAGGCACGTTGACACCCTGCATTTCGGCGCGGTACTGGCTGTTCTTCAGCACCTGCTCGGCGGGCACGATGCCGGCCTTGAGGATC
>JANOKR010000488.1:0-3265 GCA_031419315.1 Betaproteobacteria bacterium | reverse complement strand
CGCAGCCGCGCATCGTCGAACTGCTCGAAGAGCTGCAGGGCACGACGGCGTCGATCTTTTTTGTACCCGATGTATTTGGCATCAGCATCATCCAGGGCCGCCTGCACGACCTCAACGGCGTGCCGGTCGTCGGCATCTGCGAGACCCCGTTCACCGGCACCAACGATCTCGTCAAACGAGTCTCCGACATCGTGCTGGCGAGCATCATCCTGATCCTGATTTCGCCGGTGCTGCTGGCCATCGCCGCCGGCGTCAAACTCAGCTCGCCGGGGCCGGCGATCTTCAGACAAAAGCGCAACGGCCTGGACGGCGGCGAGATCGTGGTCTACAAATTTCGCTCGATGCGGGCGATGGACAACGGGTCGGTGGTCAAACAAGCGACCAAGGACGACCCGCGCATCACGCGCTTCGGGGCTTTCATCCGGCGCACGTCGCTCGACGAATTGCCGCAGTTCATCAACGTGCTGCAGGGTCGAATGAGCATCGTCGGCCCGCGACCGCATGCGGTCGCGCACAACGAGCAGTACCGGCAGCTGATCAAGGCCTACATGGTGCGCCACAAGGTCCGGCCCGGCATCACCGGCTGGGCCCAGGTCAACGGCCACCGCGGTGAAACCGACACCATCGAGAAGATGCAGGCGCGGGTCGAATACGACCTTGAGTACCTGCGCAACTGGTCGCTCGGCCTGGACCTGCAGATCATCGCGCGCACGATCAAGCTCGTGTTCTTCGATCGCAACGCTTATTGACGTCTTTGGACTCCGGCGGCCACCGCTGCGCCGCCCAGCAGGAATGCCCGCCATGCAAGCTCGTCCCGTTCTGCTCCGTTCCCTGATCGCCCTCGGCCTGTTGAGTGGCGGCGCCGCGGCCTGGGCGCAGTCCAGCCCTTACTTCGCCGGTGCGTCGATCGCCTTCAGCCGCGACAGCAATATCTTCCGCCTCAGCGATGCAGTTGCCACCTCGCGCGTGGCCAGCGGGGCCATCGACAGCAAGAGCGACAGCATCACCACCGCGACCTTGTTCGGCGGCATCGACCAGCCTTTTGGTCGCCAGCGGGTCAGCGGCAACGTCTCGCTGCGCGACAACCGATTCGCCAACAACAACAGCCAGAACAATTTCAGCTATGGCGCGCGCGCGCGACTGGACTGGTCGACGATCGAGCGGCTTTCCGGGACGATCAGCCTGAACTCGGACCAGGCGCGTGTTGCCGACCAGAATGTGGCCGACCCGCTGCTCGTCGAGCGGATCTTGTCGCGCTCGACCGAGCTCGGCGCCACGGTGCGGCTGGGGGTCGTGACGCGCCTGACGGCCGAGGCCTCGGTCAACCACTATCGCCAGGACTACAACGCCAGCAGCGGCGCGTACGACCGCTTCGACTACCGCAACACCACCGTCGGCCTCGGCCTGCGTTACGCCATGGGCGGTGAGCTGACGCTGGGTGCCGGTGTCAAGAGCGGCAGCGGCCGCTACACCGCACTCGACTCGAAGTTCGACCGCCGTGATTTCGACCTCTACGCGGAATGGCGCGTCACCGGCGCGAGCAGCCTCAGCGCCCGCCTCGGGATGGGCAAACAAACCTACCAGCGCTCGACGATCGGCGACTTCAGCGGCGCCAACGGCACACTCGCCTGGAACTGGTCATCCGGTGGCCCCCTGCGGGTGGCGACCCGACTGGCGCGTGATACCGGGCAGAACCTGGCGTCGGTGGTGCAGCAGACCACGGGCAACGTGGTTGGCGAGGCCGAATCCAATCGGCTCACGACGGCACTCAGCCTGAACGCCGAATACGCGCTGACCGGCAAGACATCGCTCAGCGCGGCGATCGTCAGCGCGCGCCGCTCGCTGGCCGATATCGCACCGAATAGCGTCACCGCGCCGTTCACGCCGGTGCGCGGCCGCGACACGGTTGACTCGATTTCCTTCGGCGCGCGCTGGGTGCCCTTGCGCAGCGTGAGCCTGGCCTGTGATGTCTCGCACCGCCGCCGTTCGGTCAGTGAGGCCGGCCTGACGGTCACCGGTTTTGCGCTCACCGCCCCCTACTCTGCTGACACGTTTGGCTGCAGCGCGCAAGTCACGCTGCAATAGCGCTGGCCGCAGCGAGCGATTGGCGATTGGCCGCGATGACCACAATCCTGCTCACCGGCGCGACCGGCTACGTCGGCTCCCACACCTGGCTGGCTTTGCTGCACGCCGGCCATCGCGTGCTGGGCATCGACAACCTGGTCAACAGCACTGCCGCGGTGCTGCCGCGGCTGGCTCACCTGAGTGGGCAGGCACCGGCGTTCGAGCGCATCGACGTCACCGACGCCGCAGCAATGACAAGCCTGTTCAGCCGCCACGCTATCGACGCCGTGGTCCACTTCGCCGCGCTCAAGTCGGTGGGCGAATCGGCGGCCAAACCAGTCGAGTACTACACCAACAACCTCGGCGGCCTGTTGACCACGTGCGCGGCGATGCGCGCCAGCGGCTGCAGCCGATTTGTCTTCAGCTCCAGCGCAACGGTTTATGGCCAGCCCGAGCGGCTGCCGATCGCTGAAAACTCAGGCCTGTCGGCAGTCAACCCCTACGGCCAGACCAAGCTGATGGGCGAGACAATATTGCGCGACCTGGCCGCTGCCGACCCCGCTTGGCGGCATGCCAGCCTGCGTTATTTCAACCCCGTCGGCGCGCATGAAAGTGGCGCCATCGGCGAAGACCCGCGCGGCACGCCGAACAACCTGATGCCCTTTGTCGCGCAGGTTGCCATTGGTCGTCGCGAGGAGCTGCAAGTTTTTGGTGGCGACTACGACACCGCCGACGGCACCGGCGTGCGCGACTACATCCATGTCTGTGACCTGGCGCAAGGCCATGTCGCGGCATTGCGCCACCTGCTCGACGGCGGCGAGACCTTGACTGTCAACCTGGGCACCGGCCGCGGCCACAGCGTGCTCGATGTGATCAAGGCCTACGCTCTGGCCAGCGGCAAACCGGTGCCGTACCGCATCGCGCCGCGCCGGCCGGGCGACGTCGCCGCCTGTTACGCCGACCCGGCGCTGGCCAAGGCGCGGCTCGGCTGGGAAGCGCAATTCGATCTCGCCCGCATGTGCGCCGACAGCTGGCGCTGGCAGTCGATGAACCCGCTCGGCTTCGAGACCTGAGTCGGTTCTCGCCAAGCTTCAGCCGCGGCACGCGACCTGCGCAATACAGGCCCACGATGATCCTCGTCACTGGCGGTGCTGGTTTTATCGGCAGCCACTTTGTTGTCGAATGGATGGCCGAAGTTGGC
>JANOKR010000487.1:0-2766 GCA_031419315.1 Betaproteobacteria bacterium | reverse complement strand
TGAAGTGTATGCGTGGGATTTGAGCGTGCGTGCTGCGCACCTCGACGAAACGCATGCGTTTTTCAACGGCAGCAGCGTGTTCCTGTTGCCGCTGGGGAAAGAAAATTCAACGTACCCGAAACACCCAGGGAGCGACCGCTGTACTTGTCGCGCTGGCTGATTTACTTCAGCTCGGCCTTGGCACCGGCGTCGACCAGCTTCTTCAGCGCGGCTTCGGCGTCGGCCTTGGCAATCGCTTCCTTGACCGGCTTCGGTGCGCCGTCGACCAGGTCCTTGGCTTCTTTCAGGCCCAGGCCGGTGAGTTCACGCACGGCCTTGATGACCTGCACCTTGTTCGCGCCGGCTTCGAGCAGCATGACCGTGAATTCGGTCTGCTCTTCAACCACCGCGGCGGCCGCACCACCACCACCGGCGGCCGGGGCGGCCATCGAGGCGGCGGAGACGCCGAACTTTTCTTCGATGGACTTCACGAGATCGTTGAGTTCCATCACCGTCATGCTGTCCATCGAGGACAGGAATGCGTCTTTGTCGAATGCCATTTGGATTTTTCCTTGAAACAGTTGGATCGAATGAGTGTGGCGCGGACCGCGCCTTAGGCTGCTGCTGGCGCTGCTGGTGCTGCGGGCGCTTCGGGCGCGGTTGCGACTTCTGCGGCTGCGACTTCTGTGGTTGCGGATTCGCTGGCGGATTCGCTTGCGGCTTCCGGGGCTGCCGCTTCAGTGGCCGGCTCGGCCGCACCACCTTGCTTGGCCACGGGCGCTGAAAGCACCGCGGCGAAGCGCTGGATCGGCGACTTCAACAGGCCTGCGATCTGCGCGATCAGCACTTCACGCGGCGGGATCGCGGCCAGGGCCTTGATACCGTCGGCGTCGAGTGCCTTGCCCGCGAAGGCGCCGCCCTTGATGACCAGCTTGTCGTTGCCCTTGGCGAAGTCGGCAATGACCTTGGCCGCACCGACAGCGTCTTCGGAAAAGCCGTAGATCAGCGGGCCGACCATCGCCGCCGAGGCGGCCTCGAATTGCGAACCGACCACCGCGCGACGGGCGAGCGTGTTCTTCAGGACATGAAGGTACACACCCTTGTCACGCGCCTGGCGGCGCAGCGTGTCGAGTTGGGCCACGGTCAGGCCCCGGTACTCTGCCAGCGCGAGCGTCTGCGAGCGTGCGACTTGGCGTCCCACGTCCGCCACCACGGCTGCTTTTTCAGTGCGATTGAGACTCAAGGTCTGCTCTCCTCACAAACGTGGGGCTGCGCCGGCAAACCGGCCTGACCCCACACCACGTTCAGCGACCTTGCTGTTTCAGGAAACCAATCCATCACAGCGGGGTGCGCCATCTGCGCTGGCCATTAAGGGGTTCGTTGCCTGGCCCCACCAGCGGTCTTCGATGACCTGAGGCCGGCTTGCGCGAACCTCAGCCCACCAAATCAAAAATCTGTCGTCATCCAGCCGACGACGATGTCAGTGTAGCGGTGTCCACACGGACCCCCACGCCCATCGTCGACGACACCGCCACCTTGCGCAGGTAGATGCCCTTGCTGGTGGCCGGCTTGGCCTTGGTCAAGGCTTCGATCAGCGCGCGCAAATTGCCGGTGAGTTTGTCGGACTCAAAGCTGCGCCGGCCGATCGTGGCGTGCACGATGCCGGCCTTGTCGACGCGGAACTGCACCTGGCCGGCCTTGGCGTTGCGCACCGCTTGTGCGACATCAGGCGTCACGGTGCCGACCTTCGGGTTGGGCATCAGGCCGCGGGGCCCGAGGATCTGGCCCAGCGTGCCGACGACACGCATCGTGTCGGGCGACGCGATGACGATGTCGAAATCCATCTTGCCGGCCTTGATGTCGGCGGCGAGGTCGTCCATGCCGACGATGTCGGCGCCGGCGGCACGGGCTTCATCGGCCTTGGCACCTTGCGCAAATACCGCAACCCGTTTGGTCTTGCCGGTGCCGTTGGGCAGCACGACGGCGCCACGCACAACCTGGTCGGACTTCTTCGCGTCGATGCCGAGCTGCACCGCGACGTCGATCGACTCGTCGAACTTGGCGGTGGCACATTCCTTCACGATGACCAGTGCGGCATCAATCGTGTAGAGCTTGTTGCTGTCGACCTTGCCCACTTGGGCCTTGGCTTTTTTGGTGAGCTGGGTCATCTCAGACACCCTCCACCGTGATGCCCATCGAGCGGGCGGAACCTGCGATCGTCTTCACTGCGGCGTCCATATCGGCGGCGGTGAGGTCTTTCATCTTGGTCGTGGCGATCGCTTCAAGCTGCGCGCGCGTGACGACGCCGACCTTGTCCAGGTGCGGCTTGGCCGAGCCCTTATCAAGCTTGGCGGCCTTCTTCAACAACACCGTCGCCGGGGGCGACTTGAGGATGAAGGTGAAGGACTTGTCGGCGAAGGCGGTGATCACCACCGGCAGCTTCAAGCCCGGCTCGTAACCTTGAGTCTGGGCGTTGAACGCCTTGCAGAACTCCATGATGTTGAGGCCGCGCTGGCCCAGTGCCGGCCCGATCGGCGGCGACGGATTGGCCTTGCCGGCCGGGACTTGCAGCTTGATGAAGCCGACTATTTTCTTGGCCATGAATGGCTCCTAAACCGAGTTCAAACGCCAGCTTGCGCCAGCTCCTCGTCACTCAGCCCGAAACAACATGCGCGTTCGCCGGGGCTGCGTCGGCAAACGGAGAAACTCAAATCTTCTCGACCTGCGCGAAGTCCAGCTCCACGCCCGTGGCCCGGCCGAAGATCGTCACCGAGACCTTGACCTTGC
>JANOKR010000486.1:0-3709 GCA_031419315.1 Betaproteobacteria bacterium | reverse complement strand
GCGATCCCGACACCCTTCAGCGAGGCGCAGCATAGGGTCCGGCCGCCGGCAACGGCACGATTGTTCCGTTATTCTGTCGGTGCGTTCGATATGCCAGCGCCAAAACCCCCGCCGGAAACCACCCGATGCAGCCCAGCCGAGACCGCCAGCGTTACCTGTTGAACCAGCCGCACCGCGTGCCGCTGGGTTACGAGGACTACGCCGGCGACAAGCAGTTCGCAACCACGCTGGCGCGCGGCATCGAGCTGTTGCGCTGCTTCAGCGCCAACGAGACGACGCTGTCGAATGCCGAACTCGCGCAACGCACGGGGCTGCCCAAACCGACGATCTCGCGCCTGACCTACACGCTGGTGGCGCTGGGGTATCTGAAGGTCAGCCAGAAATACGGCAAGTACCAACTCGGCTCGGCGATCATCTCGGTGACCTATCCGCTGATGGCCTCGATCGGCCTGCGCCAACATGCCCGCGGGTTGATGAACGAACTTGCCGACGCCACCGGCGGCGACGTCTCGATGGGCATCCGCGACCGGCTGCACATCGTGCTCATCGAAACCAGCCGCAGCCGCGTCACCAGCGCGGTGGCCGATACCGGGCTGACGATCCCGATCGCCGGCTCGGCCATCGGGCGCGCCTGGCTCGCCGGCTGCGACCTCGAAACCCGCGAAGCGGTGATCAATGAAATCCGCGTCAAGACTCCCGACGACGCTGCGCGTTATGAAGCCGCTATCCGTCAGGCGATGAAAGACTGCGTGCGCCAGGGTTTTTGCACCGTCGACGGCGACCTCGTGACCGGCATCCAGGCCGCCGGCGTGCCCTATGGCCGCATCGCCAGCGGCGAGCTGGTGGTTTTCAACTGCGCTTTCCAGAAGCCGCCCGCGGTGGGTGCCCGCGCCGCGGCCTGGCTGACCCACGAAGTCGGCCCCAAGCTGTTGCAGCTGGTGCGCACGCTGCGCGGGTCGGGCGTGGCCTGAAAGCGCGGGTTCTGTTCGCGATCTGGCGAACGCTCAACCGGTGGCGGCCTCGGCCTGCTGCTGCGTCGCGGCCTTGGCCAGCAATTGCGGCAACTTCATCGCCGCCGGCACGACGCTTTTGCCCATCAGCTCAAGCACCGCGACCTTCTCGGCGTCGGACTCGTCGACGTCGTCGATGAGACGCGAAAAGCCGTCGAGCCGCGACGCCGCAATCCATGCGCCCAAGCCCTTGGTCTTGGACCAGCGGTACATATTGTTCATACTCGCCGCCTGCATCGAGAGCCAGCTCAAGGGTGTGTCTGGCAGCGGCACGACACCGCAGATCTGGTTCTTTTTTTCGTCGTCGTCGAACAGGCCATCGACATGCGCGATCAAGGCCGCGCTGAAGGTCGGTTGAAACGCGCGCACAAACTGCGGCACGATCCTGCGGCCCTGGAAGATCGGCACCGCCGGGCGCCGCTCGGCGGCGCTGGCCGAACAGTCGACGTACAGCCGCTGAGGGTCAGAAGGCACGCTGCCCTGCTGCAGCACGATCTGGTCGGCTTCAATGCAAACGACGCGGCCGAGGCGGATCACCTGCTTGATCGTGCGCAAGGCATCGAGCTCGGCGTGCGACACGGTGGCGGCGTGGTACATGGTGGGCGGCACAGTCGGATCCAGCCGCAGCAGCTGGTCATGCGCTTCGAGCTGGGCGAACAGGCTCTCAGCCGATTCGGCCTCGGCGACACAGGCCATCTGGCGTGCCATGCCGCCGATCGACTGCATGAAAAACTCATCTCCCGGCTGCACGTTGGCACGGTTGATGAACCACGAATCGCGTGGCATGACCCAGCTGATCGCTGCCGGCGAGACGCCGTTTTCGAGCAGCCACAGGCAGGCGTCGATGCCAGTCTTGCCGGCCCCGACCACGACATACCCTGACGGCGGCGCGCGCAGCTTGGGCAGGTCGTTGAGCGGGATGCAGCGCAGACCCGCGGCGATGGCGTACTGGGGCGGGTGTGTCGACGGCACGGCGGTATTCAGGTAGGTCGTGTCGACAACCTTCTTGCTGAACTGCACCGTCTGCCGATCACCGCCGAGCAGCGACGTGATGTGGTGGTCGCCGGTGTCGTCGCCGGCACAGTCGCTCATCGGAAAGTAGCGCACCCGGCCCGACGCCACAAACGCCTGCATCAGGCTCTCGTAGTAGCTCACGATCTCGGCCGCGGTGGCCCGCTCGCACATGCCGCGGTTCAGCGGGTGGGTGTCGCGCGAGTCGCCACCAAGCGGGCGCGAATTGACGCCGTAGTAGGCCGACGGCTGGTGCAGGCGCACAAAAGGATAAGCATCGTTCCAATGCCCGCCCGGGCCGTGGTGCCGGTCGACGATCACGATGTCTGCCGAGGTTTCGTGAAAGATGGTGTCGGCGAAGGCCATGCCGACGGCACCGCTGCCGATGATCAGGTAGTCGGTTTCGATCGTCGCTGCGCTCATGCGGAGTTGTCCTGGTGCGGGTTGGACCGGCATCCTAATTGACCGCGCGGCGACAGTTCGGCGACACCGCGGCACAACTGCGGGCTGTGCCACCACGCTGCCGGGTGGCGCTGATCAACGCCGATCAGCCGGCGTGCAAGTAGCGCGCCGCCAGCGCATCGAGCGCCGCCGGGGTCAAGCCCAGGCGCTGGCTGAAGTAGCCGTCGATGCCACCCGGCGTGCGGTCCACGATGTCCAGCGCGGCGTCCAGAAACCCGGCCTGCACCTGCCACACCACCGCCAGCGCCTCGGGTGGCAGATCGCTGCGGGCCGCGGCCGGGCGGCGGTAGCAGCGGTTGCTCAGCAGGTAGTCCTGCATCACGACGCCGCGCGACACACCCAGCGCCAGCAGCAGCAATGCACAGGCGACGCCGGTGCGGTCTTTGCCAGCGGTGCAATGCATGACCACCGGCGCATCGGCTTGCAGCAGTTGTTCGAACAGCTCAGCAAAGCGATGCGCCTGGTTGCTGACCAGGTTGCGGTAGAGCTCGCGCATCACGCCGGCCGTCACCTCGGCCGTCAAGGCCTGGCCTGAAGCCGTGATCTGCTGCATGCGCTCGACCACGGTGGGCTCGATAGCCAGCGTGTGCACGCTGAGGCCGGCGACCTGGTACGGCGTGGCAGCACGTTCGGCGTCACCGCGAAAGTCAAACGACTGGGCCAGGCCGATGCTGGCCAGCGTTGCGTGGTCGTCGGCACTCAAGCCAGCGAGATGGTCGGAGCGGAAGATCCGGCGCCAGCGCAGCGCATGGCCATCGCGCCCGACATAACCACCAAGGTCGCGGAAGTTGCTCGCCCCTTGCAGGGGCAGGATGCGGTCGGCGTGGTCAGGCATTCGTTTTTTTCCTTGGGTAGTGATCGGTGCTGGGCTTGCGGCGCGGCCGTGCGCGCTTGTTGGTGTCACGCGGCGAGACTTTGGCACCTAGTCTGTCGTGCCATCTTGCCGCGCCGGGTGGTCGGACGAGCGCGCGGCTTCGTTGTCGGACGGAAAGCGAGTCACCCGAGGTCGATGAAGGCACGCACGTTGGGGCTCAGGTAGCGCCCCACGCGGGCCAACGTCAGCAGGTCGGCGCCTTCAGGTCTTCGACGCGCCCGCGCACGACCCGATCGGCGCTGTTGACTGCGGACTGGATCGAATGTCGGCGCCGATTCAAATCTGAGCCACCGTGCCGATCCAACATTGAGCCAGGGGTGGAAGCCGACTTTGAGAAGGTCGGCTGTGGATA
>JANOKR010000485.1:0-8096 GCA_031419315.1 Betaproteobacteria bacterium | reverse complement strand
CCTGGGACCCGAATGCGCCGCTGGCCGGCAAGGCCCCGGTGAAGGCGGTGACGCCGCCGCCGGCGTCGTCGGCGGCGCCGCCTGCCATCACGACACCAACGCCGACGGCCAAGCCGCCAGGTGCCGCAGCAGCCCCACGTGACCCGGCCGCGATCCTCTCGGGCGCGGCACCCGCAGTCGTGACTGCACCCGCGACAGCACCCACGGCCGCGGCCACGAACCCGAACGCACCAGCGCCGCGGTCAGCCAAACCGGGGGCTGATCCGTTCATCTACTTTGTCCAGGCCGGCGCTTTCCAGCGCGCCGAGGACGCTGAGGCGCAACGCGCGAAGGTCGGCATGTTGGGTATCGAATCGAAGATCATCGAGCGTGAGCAGGCCGGCCGCACCGTCTACCGCGTGCGTGTCGGCCCGTTCGACAGACAAGCCGATGCCGATGGCGCAAAAGATCGCCTGGGTGGCGCCGGCGTCGATGCGGTGCTGGTGCGTGTCGAGCGCCCGGCGCAGTGACCCACGGCACCAAGCGCCAAGCGCCAGGCAAACGCGAATCGCAGGCCGATCAAACGCCGACTGAACTCCGGCGCCATGCCCCAACTCCACCCTGTTCCAGCCCTTGTCGTCAACACCGTTGCGAGAACCACCATCCATGAACCGTCGTGATTTTTCCGCCTTGATTGGCGTGGCCGGTGTCGGCCTGGGTGCCAGCGGCAGCGGCATCGCGCTCGCCCAGGGCGGGCCCGTCGAGGGCACCCACTACGTGCGCCTGTCGCCGCCGGCATCGGTGCTCGCGCCAGCGGGCAAGATCGAAGTCGTCGAGTTTTTCTGGTACGGCTGCCCACATTGCAACGCGCTGGAGCCGACCCTGGACGCCTGGCTCAAGACTCTGCCGGCCGACGTCGTCTTCCGGCGCGTGCCGGTCGGCTTCAGCGCGGTGCACGAATCGCACCAGCGACTGTTTTACGCGCTCGAGGCGATGGGCCAACTCGAAGCGCTGCACAAGCGTGTTTTCGCTGCCATCCACACCCAGCAGCAGCGCCTGGACAAGGACAGCGACCAGATCGCCTTTGTCACCAAAAACGGCGGCGACGGGGCCAAGTTCACCGAGATGCTGAAGTCGTTTTCAGTGCAGACCAAGGCCAAGCAGGCCAAGCAGCTGTCGGCGGCCTACAAGATCGACGGCGTACCGGCGCTCGGTGTGCAGGGCCGCTTCTACACCGCTGGCTCGCTCGCCGGCGGCAACCAGCAAGCGCTGGCGGTGACCAACTTCCTCATCGACCGGGTGCGCAAAAACGCCTGACTTGGCGCGGCGCCAGCTGACTCTCGCGGCGCAGCGGTGGTGAGCGAGATCACGCGGGTCGGTAAACGCTTGTGGCTAGAATGACCTGCAATTTCCATGCCGCACGGATGTCTCGCTTGCCCAGCCCGCCCCGCACGCCTCGCACGCTTTTCCAGCCGCCGCTGACCGCCGCCGCCATCGTGGTGGCGTTGGCAGCCGCTCTGGGCGCTGCCAGCCCGGCCTGGGCCGAAAAAGCCGACCGCAGCAAGCCGATGGTCATCGAGGCTGACAAACCCGGCAGTGTCGACGTGCAGCGCCAGATCGTCGTCTTCAACGGCAACGTCGTGATCTCGCAGGGCACGATGGTCATCCGCGCCGACCGCGTCGAGGTCCGCGAAACGCCCGACGGCTACCGCACTGCCAACGCCATCGGCGCCCCCGGCCGGCCGGCAAGTTACCGGCAAAAACGCGACACCGGCGACGAGTCGGTCGAAGGTTTTGCCGACCGCATCGAGTTCGACGCCCGCGCCGACGTGCTGCGCTTCAGCGGCAACGCCTCGGTACGCCGGCTGCGTGGTGCGCTGGCCGCCGACGAGATCACCGGCGGCGCGATCGTCTGGGACAACAACGCCGAGGTCTTCAGCGTGCAAGGCGGCGCACCGTCGGCGGCCAATCCCGCCGGCCGCGTGCGCGCGGTGCTCAGCCCGCGCGCCGACTCAAGCTCGGCACCCGCCACCGGCTCACCTACAGCGGCCCCGCTGCGGCCTTCAAAGACCCTCGGGGAAGGCAAGTGAGCGCGGCGGCCAGCCGGCTGGAGGCGAGTGGCCTCCAGAAGAGCTACCGCGCGCGCAAGGTCGTCAATGACCTGCACCTGGCTGTCGCCGCCGGCGAGGTTGTCGGCCTGCTCGGCCCCAACGGCGCCGGCAAGACGACCACTTTCTACATGGTCGTCGGCCTCGTGCGTGCCGATGCCGGGCAGATCCTGATCGACGGCGCGGCGGTGCACGACCGGCCAATTCACCAGCGCGCGCGCCTCGGGCTGTCGTACCTGCCGCAAGAAGCGTCGATCTTTCGCAAGCTCACCGTCGAAGAAAATATCCGCGCCGTGCTCGAGTTGCAGGTCGGGCCCGATGGTCGCCGATTGAGCAAAAACCGCATCGACGAATTGCTCAACGGCTTGCTGCGCGACCTGAGCATCGAGAAGCTGCGCGACACCCCCGCGCCGGCGCTGTCGGGTGGCGAGCGGCGGCGGGTCGAGATCGCCCGCGCGCTGGCGACCCAGCCGCGTTTCATCCTGCTCGACGAGCCCTTTGCCGGCGTCGACCCGCTGGCCGTGATCGAGATCCAGCGCATCATCGGTTTTCTGCGTTCGCGTGGCATCGGCGTGCTCATCACCGACCACAACGTGCGCGAAACGCTCGGCATTTGCGACCGCGCCTACATCATCAGCGAAGGCAGCGTGCTCGCCGAAGGCCGGCCGCAGGACATCATCGACGACCCCCAGGTGCGACGTGTCTACCTGGGCGAACACTTCAAGATGTAGCCGCCTGCGGCACCGACGATGAAAGTGAGCCTGCAGGTCCGCCTGTCGCAGCACCTGGCGCTGACGCCGCAGCTGCAGCAGTCGATCCGGCTGCTGCAGCTGTCGACGCTCGAGCTGCACCAGGAAGTCGAGCAGATGCTCGAGCAGAACCCGTTTCTCGAAACCGAAGACGACGGCGGATCGGCCTGGGAGCTGCCGCTGGACCGTGGCCCGGCACCCGACCGAGCGATGGCGGCCGAAGCCGATGCCGACCGCGGCGAGGTCGGCGCCGAGGCCGAAGGTGCCGGCCTGGCGGAGTTCGGTGTCACCGACTTTTCTGGCAGCGAACGCGAAGACTGGGCGAATGGCACCGAGGGTGACGACTTCGATGGCATCCGCGAGCTGCCTTCACTCGGCGCGGCGGGCGCGTCGTCCAGCGGCTCCGGCGAACACGACGACGACTTCGAGCCGCAGGCCGCCCGCGCCGCGCACACCAGCCTCGCCGACCACCTGCGCGCGCAACTGCCCGGCCTGCGCCTGCCGGGTGGCGATGCGGCTGCGGTGTTGATGCTCATCGAGTCGCTCGACGCTGATGGTTACCTCGCCGACCCGCTCGAAGAAATCGCCGCGGCGCTGGCCCCGGCTGGCAACGAAGATCTGCTCGACGACGTCATGAGCCGGCTGCGCTGCGCGCTGCACTGGCTGCACCGGCTCGACCCGCCGGGCCTGGGCGCGCGGTCCCTTGGCGAGTGTCTGCAACTGCAGTTGAACCTGGCGCCGCCCTCGGATGCACGCGCGGTCGCGATCACCATCTGCGCCGCGCACCTGGACCTGCTCGCGCGGCGCGACCTGAAAAAGCTCGGCGCCCTCACCGGCGCTGACGAGGCCCTGCTGCGCCAGGCGCAAGCGCTGATCATCGCCTGCGAGCCCAAGCCCGGGCGCGCGTTCACCAACACCGACAACCAGATCATCGTGCCCGACGTCATCGTGCAGCGCTCAGGCCGCACGCTGAAGGTCTCGCTGAACCCCGACGTGATGCCCAAGCTGCGCATCAACGACCTTTACGCGGCGGCGCTGCGCGGGCCCAAGAGCGGCGCCACCGCGGGGCTGGCCACGCGCCTGCAGGAAGCGCGCTGGTTCATGAAGAATATCCAGCAGCGCTTCGACACCATCCTGCGCGTGAGCAAGGCCATCGTCGAGCGCCAGCGGGCGTTTTTCATGCACGGCGAGATCGCGATGAAGCCCCTCGTGCTGCGCGAGATTGCCGACGAACTCGGCCTGCACGAGTCGACCATCTCGCGTGTCACCACGGCCAAATATTTGGCCACGCCGGGCGGCACCTTCGAGTTGAAATATTTTTTCGGCTCGTCGCTGCATACCGAAGCCGGCGGCAGTGCGTCGAGCACCGCGGTGCGCGCGTTGATCAAGCAGTTTGTGGCCGCCGAGAACAACGACAAGCCACTCTCCGACAGCGCCCTGAGCATGATGCTCGAAGAGCAGGGCATCCAGGTCGCGCGGCGCACCGTGGCCAAATACCGCGAGGCGCTGAAGATCGCGCCGGCCAATCTGCGCCGGCCAATCTAGGGGCGGCACCACCTGCCGCGGCGGCGCCAGCGTGGTAAACCTCTGACCGCAGCGCCAGCCCGGGAGATCGCCGTCAACAAGATGAAACACCTCAGCCTGATGGACGGCGCTTTCCTGCACATGGAAAGCGCAGAGATGCCGATGCACATCGGCAGCCTGCATATCTTCGAGCCGCCGGCCGGCCACGAAACCAACTGGTACGAAGAGGTCAAGGCGCATGTGGCCAAGCGCATGCACCTGGCCGCGGTCTTCACACGCAAGCTCGCGCTGATGCCCTTCGACCTGGCCAACCCGATCTGGATCGAAGACGACGATATCGATCTCGACTACCACATCCGGCATACCGTGTTGCCCAAGCCGGGCACCACCGCGCAGCTCGAGGCGCTGGCCGCACGGCTGCACTCGACGACGCTCGACCGCAGCCGCCCGCTGTGGGAGTTTTATGTCATCGAAGGGCTTCAGAGCATCGACGGCCGGGCGCGTTTTGGCTTCTACGCCAAGGTCCACCACGCCGCGGTCGACGGCCAGGCCGGGGTTGCGCTGGCGAGCGCGGTTTACGACCTCACCGCCGAGCCGCGCGTGGTGCGTGCGCCGCGGCCGCGGCGCGTCAACCGCTACCAACTCGGCGTCGCCGAACTGGCCATGGCCGGGCTGGAAAACCAGGCCGAGCAGGTCGTCGAGCTGGCCAAGCTGGCGCCACAGATCCTGCGCGCGGCCTGGGCCGGCATCCAGGCTGCGGTCATCGCGCGCCGGTCAGCTGGCGCGTTAGACAAGGGCAGCGCAGCGGCAGCGGCAGCAACGCCCAAGGCGGCGCGGCGCTTCAAATTCGCACCGGCGACACCCTTCAACACCAGCATCACCAACCAGCGCCGCTTCGCCGGCGTGTCCTTGCCGCTGGACGAGGTCAAGGCGATCGGCCGAGCGCATGGCGCGTCGATCAACGACATGGTGCTGTGGCTGTGCAGCACGGCGCTGCGCGGCTATCTCAAGGATTCAGGCGAGCTGCCCGAAGCCAGCCTCGTGGCCGGCGTGCCGGTCTCGCTGCGCGCCGAAGGCGACACCAGCGCCAACAACCAGGTCACCGGCACCCTGCTCGACCTCGGCACGCAGGTCGCCGACCCGCTGCAGCGGCTGGCCGCGATCATGGCTGCCAGTGCGGTGATGAAACGCCAGCTCGGCGCTTTTCGCGATCTCATCCCGACCGACTTCCCGTCGCTCGGCTCGCCCTGGCTGTTGAGCGGCCTGGCCTCGCTCTACGGCCGCAGCCGCATCGCCGACCGCCTGCGCCTGGCCAACGTCACGATCAGCAACGTGCCGGGGCCGAAGGTGCCGCTGTACATGGCCGGCGCGAAGATGCTGAACTACCTGCCGGTGTCGATCGTCGTGCATGGCGTGGCGCTGAACATCACCGTGCAGAGTTATATGGGCCAGCTCTGTTTTGGCCTCATCGCCTGCCGCCGCGCGGTGCCCGACCTGCCCGAGCTGGCCCAGCAGCTGACCCAGGCTTTTGTGACGCTGCAAAAGCTCGCCGTACCGGTCGTCGAGGTGGCCGCCGCACCCGTTGCACCCGCTGTGCAGGTCATGTCGGCTGCACAACCGGCGACCGCCAAAAAACCCAGGGCGCAAAAGGCCACCGCCCCCGTGCTGCGACAGCCCGCGGCGAAAAAAACGCCGGTGACCAAAACGCGCACCCGCAGCGTCGGCAAACCGGCGCTGAAGATCGTTGCCCCTCGCAAACGCGCCGCCGCTTGAAGCTCGACGAAACCACCCTCTTCCTGCCCTGCGCGGGTGGCGCCGAGGCGCTTCTCGCCGACGAGGTGCAGCGCATCACCGGGCGCCCCGCCGAGGCCACGCGCGGCGGCGTCTGGGTTGAAGGCGACGCGGGCACCGCGATGCAGCTCAATCTGGAGAGCCGCCTTGCCCAGCGGGTGTTGTGGCCGCTGATCGACGGCCACTACCGCGACGAACATGATCTCTACGATATCGCCCGCCATGTCGCTTGGGGCGACTGGATCACGCCGGCGCAGACCCTGCGTGTCGACGTCAACGCCCGGCTAAGCCCGCTGCGCAGCCTGAACTTCGCCGCGCTGCGCATCAAGGACGCCGTCTGCGATGTGCTGCGCGACGCCACCGGCGAACGCCCGAGCGTCGACACCCACCACCCCGACCTGCCGCTGATGCTTTATCTGGGGCCGGAACACGCCACGCTGTATGTCGACACCTCGGGCGAGGCGCTGTTCAAACGTGGCTGGCGTGATGCCCAGCGCGGCAAGCTCGGCCGCGACGATGTCAAAGGCGAAGCGCCGCTGAAAGAGACCCTCGCCGCGGCGATGCTGGCGTCCGCCGGCTGGCAGGGCCGCGCCGAAGACGGCCCGCTGTTCGACCCCTGCTGCGGCGCCGGCACGATCGCCATCGAAGCCGCGCAGATGGCCTGCGGCATCGCACCCGGTGCGATGCGCCGCTTTGCATTCGAGCGCATGTTGCCATTCAAGGATTTGATGGCCGACTGGCAGGCGCTACAAAACGCGGCGCGGGCCCGCGTCCACGCGCCCGCGGTGCCGATCTTTGCCGGCGACGTGAGCTTTCGCATGACCGACTTCGCCACCCGCAATGCTGCGCGCGCGGGTGTCGGCCACGCCATCGAATTCAAGACTGCCGATGCATTGCAACGTTTGGCACCGGCTGCCGCCGGCACGCTGATGCTCAACCCGCCGTATGGCGAACGCATCGCGGCCAAGGGCACGGGCTCAGGCACCGAAGCGAGATTGGGCACCAGCGTCGGCGCGCCACACGGCCGTGAAGACTTCGACGGCGGCGGCTCGTCGGCCGCGTTTTATGCCGGTCTGGCGCAGAACTGGAAGCGTCACTACGCCGGTTGGACGGCCTGGGTCTTGAGCCCGGACATGAAACTGCCGTCGCTGCTGCGCCTCAAAGAAAGCCGGCGCGTGCCGATGTGGAACGGCCCGATCGAGTGCCGTCTGTTGCGCTTCGACCTGGTTGCCGGCTCGGCGCGATAGGCCGACGCGAGCCCGTCACGAGACCGGGCGCAGCGCCGAGCGCGCCCGCCGGCTTCAGCGTTTGAGCAAGCTGCCCAGGCCGCTCATCAGGCCGTCGAGCCCGCCAGATCCGCCCAGATCACCACTCGGCACCTGGCCCTGTGGGGTGAGCTTGTCGACCACCTGGGGCAGCATCTGCGAGAGCTGGCCGAGCAGGTCGCCCTGGTTGATGCCGAGTTGCGACGCCATGCCGGCGATTTTGTCGCCGCCAAAGACGCTGCCCAGCTGCTCCGGCGATACCGGCAGGTTCTGCCCGGTCGACACCCAGGAGCCAACAACGTCACCCAGCCCGCCCTTGGTGAACTGCTCGACCAGCGCACCCAGGCCGTTGCCCGCGCCGCCGGCAGCGCCAGCACCCGCAGCACCGCCGCCACTGTTGGCCAGCATGCCCACGACCATATTCAGCAGCGCCGCGTTGCCGCCGCCCCCGCCGCCCTGGCCCTGGCCGAGTGCACCAACGATCGAATCGAGCAGTCCCATGATTGACTCCGCGCAGCGGGCAGTTGAAAAGCCGGATTCTGGCGCCCGCTAGGCATCGCCTGCAAGGCTGGCCGCACGCTGTTTCCCCGACCTGAGGCGGGGTTCAGCCGCGCAGCCCGATCCAGGCCAGCAGCGCCAGCGGCGCGGTGTCGGCACGCAGCACCCGCGGGCCCAGGTTC
>JANOKR010000484.1:0-13967 GCA_031419315.1 Betaproteobacteria bacterium | reverse complement strand
CGCACCAATGCGCCAGTCACGCCGACCTGCTGCAGGCCGGCCGTAAAACCGGCGCCGAAGGTATAGGTCGAATCGACGACCTCGATCACGACACCGCTGGCGTCGGTGGCCACCGTCGCATTCCAGCGCACATTCGCGCTCACCGCGGCCACGGTCACCGCAGAGCCGACCTGCACGCTGACCGCGCCGCTGGCTTCGAGCAGGTCGACGGCCCCGGTCGTCGGGTTCATCACGATCGCGATCGTGGCGCCGCTGACACCGGCGCTCAAGGCGCCGGCGACGACCGATACCGCGGCGTTGCTGGCCAGCACTTCCGTGCCGCCGCTGACCGCATCGCGCTCAAAAGCGAAGTTGCCCGATATCAAAAACGTATCGGCGATGCGCGCCGTCAGGCCGGTGACCGACAGCGCCGGCATGTCGACCGCCGCCAGCGTGCCGAAGGTGTATTGCACGCCGCCTGCGGTCAACACATTGCCGGTCTGCGCGACCCCGGTGGTGTTGAATTTGAGCAGCGCGCTGGTCGCCGCCACATCCGCAAAACCGCCGCCGGTGATGTAGGCACCACCGCTGGCTTCGAGCGCGTAGCTGTTGTCGGGCAAGACCAGCAGGCCGAAGCTGGCGCTGCTCAATCCGGCCGTCAAGGCACCAGCGGCGAGGCTGACATTCAAACCTTGGCCGGTGACCACCAGCCCCTGCGCCGACTTGGAAAAACCCAGCGAACCGACCAGGCTCACCTGGCCCGCCGTCAGCGTCGCGCTGCCGCTCAACGCGCCATATTCACCGAGCGTGCCGTCACCGTTGAAATTGAAGACCGTGCCATCCGCCGTGATGCTCTGCGCCTGCGCCGCGAGGTTGATGCCGCTGTGGTTGGGCTGGCCGCCGAGTTGCCCCAGGCCCAACCCAAAATCCAGCGTCAACGCCGTCGCGTTGATCGTCACGCCCGACGCACCGTTGATGCTCAAGCCTCCGGCGGACCCCTTAGCGAGTACAAAGCCCATGTCCACCGACGGGGTTGATGCGTCGAGGAACAAGACGCCGAAGTCGATGCTGTTGAAGGCCACCCCGGGCTTGCTGTTGTCGGCCTTGTCGACGCCGAGATAACCGGTGCCGTTGGCGACCGCGACCTTCCAGACGTCGAACGGCCGCTGCACGCCGAGTGGGTCGGTCAGCAACACGTCGGCGGTGTAGGCGACCGCGATCGTGCCGGACAGGCTGACGCCGCTGCCGAGATCGATTTCGCCGCCGTAACTGAAGCTCTGGTTGTTGCTGAAATAGTCGTTGCTGAGCCATTCGCCGATGCGGTTGGTCAGTGGCACCGCATCCGCGCCGGCACCCAGCGTGAGCAGGCTGACGACGCGGTCGAGCGACGTATCGAGCACATGCGCGACGAGCCGCAGGCCGCCGGGCGCCGCCTGGACTTCGAAGTACACGTCGTCCGAAGCCTGGATCAGCCCGACGCCGTTGGCGAAGCTGCCGCTGACCGAGCCGAAGGTCATGAAGTCGAAGATCTGGCCTTCGGTCGGGTCGAAGCCCGGCGCCAGCGTGACCTTCAAGGTGCCGTCCAGCGTGGCCAGCCCGGTCACCCGCACCTGGTCGTAGCCGGTGCCTGCGACAGCCCCTTCGATCTCGATCAGCAGCTCGCCGCCAGCGCCTTGCGTGAAGGTCGGGCCATCCAGGAAACCCGGCGAATAACCCGGGCTGACGAGGCCATGGTTGACCAGGTCGATATGCAGTGCGCCGCTGCCACGCAAGGTTTCATTGGCGGCTACGGTGAGCACGCCATCGATGAAGGCGCTGCGGCCAGAGATTTGCGCGGCATCAAAAGCGGTCGCGTCGACGGCGAAGGTCTGCGCCAGCGACGGCGCCACCGCGGTACGCGCGTAGGGGCCGGGCTCGGCGCCGGTTTCATCAGCAGCCATCAGGGCCTGCGGCATCGCCGCATGCGTGACGGTGCCCGGATGATCACCCGCCTCGTAGGCGCCGAGCAGGGCCAGGTCGTGGTCAGCGGCCGGCACGAGCAGCGCGTGCGCGGCACCGAGCACCGGGTCGGCCGACAGCAACACCCGCGGCTCGAGCGGCTCCAGACGGAACGCATCTCGGGCAGCGCTTGCAATCCTCCTGAGTGCGGCCACGTCCTGCCTTTCTTTTAATGATGAGTGGGCATCACAACCCGGCCCCGATGGGCCGGCAGCGGACACACGCTCACCGGCCGAATGTAGACCGAAACCGGCGCCGTTTCACCAGGGAGTTTCGATGCCTGAGGCGCCGCAACCACAGGGCCTCGCAGGCCATCGAGCCGGGTACAGTCTGCGCATCCCCAATGCCCGCAGGAGCGCCCCATGTTCGAGAAAGTCGTGCCGGTCAATCGCGAGCGGCATGCCGGCAAGAAGATCCGCGAGATCACCGGCTTCGGCTTTGCCGCAAGCTTTCATGTCGCTTATATGACGATGCATGAATTTGCGCGCGCGTCGGCGGTCTATCCGCTGGTTTTTGTCGAAGACAAACAGAAAGACGAGTTCCGCCCGGTGGCCCTGCTTGGCCTCGAAGCCGGCGAAAACCTCTTTGTCGGCGAAGCTGGCAAATGGGAAGCGTCTTACGTGCCGGCGATCATCCGGCGCTACCCGTTTGCGCTGGCCGGCAGCGGCGAAGCCGGCCGCTTCACGATCTGCATCGACGAAGCCAGCGACCTCGTCAGCGATACCGAAGGCAGCCCGATGTTCGACGACAAGGGCGAGCCGACGCAGGTCATCGAAAACGTCAAGCGTTATCTCGCCGAGTTGCAGCAGATGGACCTGCTGACCCGCGACTTCGCCAAATTCCTGACCGCCAACAATATGCTCACGCCGCTGAACATGCGCGTGCGCGACAAGGACCGGGTGAAAAATATCGCCGGCTGTTATGTCGTCAACGAAGAGCGGCTGAACAACCTGTCGGACGACAAGTTTCTCGAGCTGCGCCGCCTGCGTTATCTGCCCGCAATCTACGCGCAGCTGATCTCGCTGGCCCAGGTCGAGCGCCTGATGACGCTGAAAGAAAAACGCAGCGGCGCAAGCACCGCGGCGGCGGCTTGAGCGGGCGGCGCACCGGCTCCCGAGGCCCATGGAACGCAGTGCGCAGCGCGCAGGTGTCAGCATGACAAAAGCCGCCGCGGCATGGCTGTGCACGCTGGTGCTGCATGCGGCGGCAACGGCGGTGTGTGCGGCCGAAAGTGACGGCGCGCCCTGGCTGCCTGCAATCGTGGTGCTGCCCTATCAGTCGCGGCCCTTGCCGCCCGACCCCGACGCGCCGCTTCGCGCGCGCCCGACGACGCTGGACGCGCGCACGCTGTTGCAGCTGGCGCTGTTGCAAAACAGCGACCTGCTCTACGCCAAATTGCAGTCGCGCGTGGCGGCCGAAGGTTTTGAGGCCGAGACCGGCCTCTACCGGCCCATCGCCTACGGCGCGCTGCGGCGTGAAGGCCGCAGCCGGCCACGCACGATCGAAGAGCGCCTGACCGCCGCATTGGGCGGCATCGCGCGGCTCGAAGAACTCGGCCGCAGCGGTGAGATGGGCCTGCGGGTGCGCACGCCGACCGGCGCCGAAGCCTCGCTGTCGCTGCGCAGCGGCCAGCGGCGCAGCAACGTCATCGGCTCGGCGCAATTTGCCACCGGCGACTCCGAGAGCGCCGGCGCGCTCGTGCTCACGCTGCGCCAGCCGCTGCTGCGCGGTGCCGGGCGCGAAGTGACTGAGACCGACCTGCGTGTGGCCGACGCCGAACGTGCCATCGGCGGCTGGCAATTGCGCCAGCAGGCGCTGCGCGTGGGCAGCGATGCGCTCGGCGCTTTTGCACAACTTCAACGCGCCTACGTCGCCCAGACCCTGCGTTTGCAGGCGCTGGACAACGCCCGCTCGCTGCTCGCCGATACCCGCGCACGCATCGACGGCGGGCGCCTGGCGCCGGCAGCGATCGAAGAAGCGCAGCTTGCGGTGGCCGGCCGCGAAGCCGAAGTCGCGCGTGGTGTGCAGGCCGTCGCCGAGGCCGAAGCACGGGTGCGGGTGCTGCTCGACCTGCCGGCCGACGATGGCGGCTGGGCGCTTGCTGGCGGGGTCGGCTCGACAGGCGCGGCAGCAACGCCACCCATCACCGAGCCCGGCTCGGCGACCGCTCGCGCCGCCGCCCGGCTGCCCGCCGCGCAGGCCGCCTGGCCGGCGCTGCGCATCGCGCAGTTGCGCCGCGCCCAGGCCGTGCAGCGGCTGACGCTGGCCGACGACCGGCTCAAGCCGGCTTTCGATGTCCAGCTCAGCTACAGCAGCAACAGCCTCACCGCGGGGCCGCTCGACGCCGCGCAGCAGGCCACCCGCGGGCGCAACCCCGACTGGGCCGTCGGCCTGGCGGTCGAGCTGCCGCTGGGCGGCGATGAACGTGCCAAGGCGCAGCAGCGCGCGCAAGCGTTGCGGCTGCAACAGGCCGAGCTGGAGATCCGCGCCGTGCGCCAGGCACTCGCGAGTGACCTGCACAGCCGCGTCGTGCAACTCGACGCGATCCACAACGAACAAGCCCAACTGACGCGCGACCTCGAATCGCGGCGCGCGCTCTTCGCCGCCGACGAACTGCAGTTCAACGCCGGCAGCGCGCCGCTGAACCGGCTGCTGCGCCGCCAGGCCGACCTGCTCGAAGCGCAATTGCGTATCGCCGATGTCGAGACCCGCGTCGCGCTGGCCCGCGTCGCGCTGCAACTCGCCGACGGCACTTTGCTCGAGGCCCATGATGTGCGCATCGAGGAATGAGATGACCAACCCATGCCTGCCGCTGCGCGCCCGCGCCATCAGGGCGGCACTGTTTTGCGCCGCGCTGGCCGCAGCGGCACCGGCCCAGGCCGCCGACTACACCGGCATCGTGCACGCCCGCCACCAGCTCACGCTCAGCGTCGCGGTGCCGGGGGTCGTCGCCAAGGTCCATGTCGAACCCGGCCGGCGGGTTGATGCGAATGCGGCGCTGTTGCAACTCGACGACCGCATGCAGGCCACCGAAGAGCAGCGCCGGCGCATCGTCTTCGAAGACGCCGCCGAACAGCGCGCCAGCGAAGAGCGCTTGAAGATCGTGCAGCCGCTGGCCGAAGACGCGCGCAAGCTGGCCGCGACCAAGGGCGCGATGAGCCGCGAAGAAGCGGCCCGCGCCGAGCTCGATTTTGTCGCCACCCGCGGCCGCATCGAGCAGTTGCTGGCGCAGAAAAAACGCGAACGCCTGGAGCTGCAACTCGCCGAGCAGGAGCGCACCCAGCGCCGGCTGGTTGCGCCGGTGGCCGGCGTGGTGACCAAGGTCCTGGTCGATGTGGGTGAATGGGCGCGGCCGGGGGACGCGCTGGTCGAGCTGGTCGACTTGTCGGTCCTGCATCTGCGCGTCAATGTGCCCGCTGCCGCGGCGCGCACGCTGCGTGAAGGCGCAGCGCTGCCAGTCAATTTCGAGCCCGCGCTGGGGCTGGCCGCGGCCGCCGGCACGGTGACTTTTTTGTCGCCCGCCGTCGATGCCGCCAGCGGCCTCGTCGAGCTGCGGGTGCGATTCGCCAATCCTGGCGGGCGCATCGCGCCGGGCATCAAGGGTGTGATTCGCATCGACGTGGGCACGACGAAATGAGCGCCCCAAGGCCGCCGCCTTGCGGCGACCGCCCCCCGGGGGGATCAAGGAAAGTGGCAGAGCCACATTTCCTTGAGAACCCCGGCGGCGCCACCCCGCAAGCCTTGGCCGGTGGCGCCACCGCTGCGCGCGAACTCAGTGCGCGCGAGCTGATCGAGGCCCTGCACGCGCTGCGTGAAGCGCCCGGCAGCCCCGACTACTGGGCCCGGCTGGCAACGGGCTTGATGCGACTGACACGCGCCCAGGCGGCTTGGCTGCTGCGCAGCCCCGGGCAAAATCACACCGACAACGACAGCGCCGACTGGCAAATATTGGGCGCGGCACAAACCGCCGCAAACGCCGCCGCGAACACCGCTGCAAAGCCCACCGCCGGTGCTGGCGCCGACCCGCTGCACCCCGACTTTCGCGCCGAGCTGCAAACCCTCACCGAACGCGCCGCGACGCAAGGTTTTGCCAGTTGCCCCGGCCGCAGCGCAAGTGGTGCCGCGCTGTGGTGGGCCGCGGTCCGGCTGGAGCAAATTGCCGGCGGCTGGTTGCTGCTGGCGATCCCTGACCATGAGCGGCCGCAGCTCAACGAGTTGCTGCTGCGCGCGCAGCTGGTTGCCGACTTGCCGACGCTGGACGGGCCGGCCACGGCGCGGCGATCGGGCCCGGGGTCGGGGTCGGACCACGGCGACGCGGCAGCGGCGCCAGCCGGCAGCAGCGAACCCCTAACGCCTGAGTTGTGGCTGCGCCTGGCCGGGGTCTGCGAGCATGTCGCACAGCAGGACCGTTTTGGCCCGGCGGCACTGACGCTGGTCAATGCGCTGGCGGCGCAAACCGGCGCCGGCCAGGTCGTGCTCGGCTGGCGTTACGGCGATCACATGCGGGTGGTCGCGATCAGCCACCGCGACCGCTTCGACCATTTCAGCCGGCCGATCCAGCTCACCGAAGATGCGCTCGACGAGGCGCTCGACCAGGACGGCGGCGTGCGCCTGGCGGCCACCGATCGCGCCGGCGCCAGCCGCTGGCCGGCGCATGGCGCGCTGCGTGAATCGCTGGCCAATACCAACCCCGACACCTATCCGCAGTCGCACCTGATGTCGCTGCCGCTGCGTCGCGAAGACAGCCCCGCCTGCGCGGTGCTGCTGCTGGCCTTCGACGAAGACCATGAACCCGACGAGCGCCTGGCGGCGATGCTCGTGCGCAGCCTGCAGACCCTGTTGCCCTGGCTGCAGTCGCTGCACACACGCAGCCGCGCCTGGCCGCTGCGCCTGAAGGACCAGGCGCGTGGACAGCTGGCGCAATGGCTGGGCCCGGGCCGCGTCGGCGTGAAAATCTTTTCGCTGCTCGCTGCCGGGCTCTTGCTCTACGCGCTGTTTGCAAAGTGGGACTACCGTGTCAACGCCAACGGCGCGCTGGCCACCGACAGCACCCGGCTGATCAGCGCGCAGTTCGATGCCCGCATCGACGACGCGCGGGTCAGCGCCGGCGAAAACGTGCGCGCCGGCGACCTGCTGGCGCTGCTCGATACGCGCGAGCTGCGCCAGCAGGAAACCGACGCCCGCGCCGAACTGCAACGCTTCACGGCTGAGGCCGACAAGGCGCGTGCAGCCGGGGCGCTGGCCGAAACCGAAGTTGCGTCTGCACGTGCCGGCCAGGCCCAGGCCAGGCTGTCAAGGGTGATCGACCAGCTCGCGCAGGCCGAACACCGGGCGCCGTTTGACGGCGTCGTCGTCGAAGGCGAGCGCAAGGAGTTGCAAGGCGCGCCGGCGCGCAAAGGCGACAAGCTCTACCGGCTGGCGCGGGTCGAAGGCCTGTACGCGACGCTGCAAGTGCCCGAGCGCGATGCGGCGCTGGTGCAAGCCGGCGCCACCGGCGAGCTCGTGCTCGTTAGCCGGCCCGATGAAAAAATCCCGCTGCGTGTGTTGTCGGTGATCCCGGTGGCGCAGACGCGCGGCGCCGAGGGCAACTATTTTCTCGTCCGCGCCGAATTGTTGCAAGCGCCGCAGACCTGGTGGCGCCCGGGCATGAGCGGCGCGGTGCGTATCGATGCCGGTGAGCGCCAGGTGGCCTGGATCCTGACGCACCGGCTCGTCGATACGGCCCGGCTGGCGCTGTGGTGGTGATGTGGTGGTGAGTGCGGCCGCCCCGCTGCTCAGCGATTCCTGGTACCAGGTAGCCGACGCGCGGGTCAGCCTGCTCGGCACGGTGCGGGTGCAGCAGCAGCGTTACCGCGGCCGGCCCTGGGTGATGCTCGAGGACGAATATTCACATCGCTTTTTTCGCGTCACGCCGGCGGCCTACAAGTTTTTGCGATCTCTAACGCCCGACCTGACCGTCGACCAGAACTGGCGCGCCTGGGCCACCAGCGAGCCGGACGACGTGCCGGGGCAGGACGAGGTCGTGCGCCTGCTGTCACAACTGCATGTCGCCAGCCTGCTGTACTTTCGCGAGCAGCCGCGCAGCGAGGCGATTTTTCAGCGCGCGCAGACCCAACGCTCACGCGAGCTGCTCGGCAAGTGGTTGTCGTTCCTGTTCGTGCGCATCCCGCTGGTCAGCCCCAACCGCTGGCTCGACCGCATCCACACGCTGGTGCGGCTGATGACCGGCCGCGCCGCGGCTGCGGTCTGGCTGGCGGTCGTGCTGCTCGGCGCTGCAGCGGCGATCGAACACAGCGGCGCCCTGGCGCAGGCCGGCCAGGGCCTGCTGTCGCTGTCCAACCTGCCCTGGCTGTATGCCGCGCTGACCCTCGTCAAGGTGCTGCACGAACTGGCCCACGCTTTTGTCTGCAAGCGTTATGGCGGCCAGGTGCCTTCGTTCGGATTGATGCTGCTGGTATTTGCGCCGTTGCCCTATGTCGATGCCTCGGCGAGCTGGGCCTTGCGCAGCAAATGGCAGCGCGCTTATGTCGGCGCGGCAGGCATGCTGGCCGAGCTTTTCATGGCCGCGGTTGGTGCGCTGGTCTGGGCGAATACCGGCGAAGGCCTGGTCAACAGCCTGGCCTTCAATGTGATGGTCGTCGGCTCGGTATCGAGCCTGCTCATCAACGGCAACCCGCAGCTGCGCTTTGACGCCTGTTACATCCTCAGCGATATCGCCGAGCTGCCCAATCTGTACCAGAAGGCGCAGGCGCAGTGGCTGCACTACGGCAACCGCTGGCTACTCGGCGCCACGGACAGCGTCGAGCCGGCGGCCGATACCGGCGAGCGCGCCTGGTTCATCGGCTATGGCGCGCTGGCGTTTTTGTACCGGCTGCTGGTCACCGCGACGATCCTGCTGTTTGTCGCCGACCAGTCGATCGCACTCGGCGTGGTGCTGCTCATCACCACCGCGATCGTGATGCTCGGCATGCCGCTGCTCAAACTCTGGCGCCATCTCACCAGTGCGGCGCTGCGGCGTGGCCGAGGCCAGGGGCGCAGCCGCGCTGTGGCCGGCGTTGTGCTGACCGCATCGGCGCTCTACGGCGTGCTGGTGCTGCTGCCGCTGCCCTATGCATTGCGCCTGCCCGGCGTGCTCGAGGCACACCGCAGCGAGCAGGTCTGGGCGCGCAGCGCCGGCACCCTGGCCGAGTTGGCTGTGGAGCATGGCCAGCAGCTGCGCAGCGGCGACCTCATCGCGCGGCTTGAAAACGCCGATCTGCAACACGCGCTGCAAGCGACTCGGCTGCAGCTCGTCGAAACCCAGGCCATCCATCGCCACGCGCTGCTGCGCGCGCCGTCTGAAGTTGCACCCCTGCAAAGCCGCATCGACGCTTTGCACAACCGCCTGCGCGAACTCGGTGTGCTCAACGACCAGCTCAGCGTGCGCGCATCGCAAGACGGCGAATGGGTCGCGCCCGCACTGCACGAGCGGCGCGGCACCTGGGTCGAACGTGGCCTGCCGCTGGGCGAGCTGATCGACCGCAGCCGGCTGCGGTTCAGCGCCGTGTTGCCACAAAGCCAGGCCGCGGAATTGTTCGCCCAGCGTGACGAGCAGCAGCCCGGCGCACAAGGCCAGTTTCGCCTCGGCAGCGACCGCGCCACGAGCATCAACGTCGCGCGCCTGCGGCTGGTGCCCTTCCAGCGCCAGCGCCTGGTTTCGCCGGTGCTTGGTTTCAGCGGTGGTGGTGAGGTTGCGGTGCGTGCCGACGACAGCAGCGGCACGCTGGCCAGCGAGCCGTTTTTCGAGATCCACGCCGAGCCGACTGACGCCGCGCTGCAAGGCATCGTCGCCTACCACGGCCTCAGCGGCGTGCTGCGGGTGCCAGTCGCGCCACGCCCGCTCTACGCTCGGGCACGTGCCACGATGCAGCAGCTTTTGCAGCAGAGGTATTCGCTGTGAGGTGCATTTTGTGCGGTGCTTGCTGTGCGGTGCTTGGCGTGAGGTTCTTGTGGTGATCACCGAGGCCGCCAACACCGGGCAGCCGCATCGCTGGTGGGCGCCGGTCGAGCCTGGCCAGGCCGCGCGTGACAATGTCGACAACCCGCTGGCGCCAATTTTCTGGTCACGCCGGCGTGAGATGCAGCGCGAGGCCGCGGCCGTAGCCGCTGACCTGGATTGGCTGCGCGCTCAACTGCCGGTGGCGCGGCGCGCCGACCACGGCGAGCGGCAATGGCAACTCGCGGCGGCACGCGAGCTGTCCCGCCGCGCCGCTGCCCGCGGCGAGCCGGCGGCCATCCACACCGCCCATCGGCAGGCGGTGTTGTGGGCCGCGGTCGCCAGCGAACCGGCACTGCCAGCGCCCTGGGCTAACGATCTGCTTGCGGCTGCACTCTGGCTCGGCCGGCGCGGCGCCGTCGAGCTGCCCAGCGCCGCCAATCGCCGGCTTGCGATGGCACTCGCCGCGGTCGCCTGCGCATTCAGCGGCCGGCCGCTGCACTGGGTCGCGGCCAGCGACGACGATGCCGCTGCGGCTGCCGCTGCGGCTGCGCCCATCGTCGCCGCCTGTGGTCTGCGCGCCGCCGTCGTCGCCCACGACGCCGCGCCGGCTGCCGCCGCGGCCGGCTACCGCGCCGATATCGTGTTTGCCACCTTGCGCCGGCTCGCCGCTGACTTGCTGCGCGACCGGCGTGTGCAGGCTGCTGGCGGCGATGCCAGCGCCAGAGGCGCCGCCGGCGGATCAGCCAGCGGCGTCGGGCCGCTGCCGCTGCTCACCCGCGGCGCGCACACCGCGCTTGTCGATGACATCGACCGCCTGCTCATCGACGACGCCACCGGCCCGTTGGTGCTGTCGGTGGCCGACGACAGCAGCGGGCTGGCCGATGCGCTGGTCGCAGCGCGTGATCTCGCCGACCTGATCCGGCCGCTGGCGGCCAACAACAACAGCAACCTCGCCATCACCAGCGCCGGCGACGCCGACGGCAATGCGCTGACCGTCGAAGAACTGCGCCGCTTGAGCGAATTCAAGCTATACCTGCCGCCAATGTGGCGCGGCGCCGGGCGCAGCGAAACCCTGGTCTTGCAGGCCCTCCATGTGCGCGACAACCTGCAGGCCGGGCGCGACTATTTTTTCGCCGCCAACGGGCAACTGCTGTTCGACGAGGCGCTCGCCGACCGGCTGCCCGACCGGGCCTACATGGCCGCCATCACGCAGGTTTTGCAGGCCCGGCTGCGGCGGCCGCTGTCGCCGGTGGCGCGCACCGTCGAGCGCAACAGCGTGATCACTTTTTTCGCCGGCTACCGGCGTCTGGCCGGCTGCGCGTCGGCGCTCGACGGGCTCGACTGCGAACTGCGGCAGCACTATCGGCTGCATCAGGTGCAGTCGCTGCGGCCACCGCAGACAGCGCCGCCGCGACGGCCGCCGGCATCGCGCCCTCGCTGTCTGGGCGACGCCGCGGCCTGGGCGGCGGCCATCGACGAGATCGCCAACCTCGATACCGGCGCAGCACGCCTGTTCATCGTCCGCCATCAGCGTGACCTGGCTCAGCTGCAGCCGCTGCTGCGCCCGGGCCAGGTGGCCGCGGCGCTCGACATGGCCAGCGCCAGCAGCGCGCTGGCCGGGCTGGTCACACCGCTGGCCCCGGGCAGCGCTGCATCGCCCATCGAGATCGTGCTTACCGAGCCGCTGGACAGCGCACGCGCCGAGCTGGCTTTGTTGCAACGCTTGCACGATGCCCAGATTCAGCTGGTCGACAACCAAGACGCGCAAGGCGCAGTACAAGCGCCAAACCCGCCGCACCCGCCGCACCCGCCGCACTCGCCACCGCCACCGCAAGTCACGCGCCTGGCCCACCCCGGCGCGCGCGTGTTGGTTGAATCGCTGCCGCTGACATCCAGCGTTGGGGCAGCGCTTGGCCGCGTCTGGCCCGCCGCGGCGCGGCGCTTGTTGCCACCGTTGCTGCCAGGCCTGATCAGATTTGCGCGAATGCTCGCCCGCCGCCGTGCCCGCCGCCAACGTGTGGCGGTGATGCTGCGCGAACAGCAACTCCAGCAACAGCTCTCATTTACCGGTGCGCCGGCTCGGCGTAACCTCGCGCCGGCGCCAAAAGATGCTTCCACCAAAAAAAGAGGATGAGCCCATGTCGATGACCCTGATCCGCCGTGACACCGCGGCCGCTGGCAGCCCACGCAGTGCCGCCGCCGGTGCCGCCTCGCCAGTCACCGCCCTCTTCGCGCTGGCCGCTGCCTTGGTCTTGACGGCTTGTGGTGGCGGCGGCGGTGGTGGTGCCGAACCCGTCGGCCCCCTGGTCATCACCAGTGAAGCGACCCTGGCCAATGCCGGCGCGCTGGTCTTTCGCATTGCGCCGAGCGCGCCTTTCGACGGCGACACGATCGTCAAATACCGCACCGCCGACCTGCCTGGCGCGACCGGCGCTGCGGTCGGCGGCGCAGCCTGCGGCGCCGGCATCGACTATGTTTCCATCAGCGAAACGCCGGTGACTTTCAACAGCACCGGGGTCTCGGTCGCGGTCACGCTGTGCAGCAACACCGGCTTCGAGCCGAGTGAACAATTCCAACTTGTCGCCGAATGGGCGCCGGGCATCCAGCGTGGCAACGGCGTGATCCTGAACAATGCCCCCGGCGGCATCACCGACACCGGCATCACCCAATGCCTGAACAACGCTGCCGCGCTCGTCGCCTGCAGCGCCTCCGACATCGCCGGCCAGGACGGCAGCCGCGGCCGCGACGCCACCGCAGCGACCAGCGGCAATGCCGACGGCCGGGTCGGTTTTGCCTACGCCGATGCGGCCGGCGGCTGCATCGAAGACCGCGTCACCGGTCTCGTCTGGGACAGCAATGCACCCGCCGCGGCGACCCAGGGTGATGCCGGCGCACAACTCGCCGCGGCGAACGTCGCCGCACGCTGCGGCTTCAGCGACTGGCGGCTGCCAACGGTAGCCGAGTTGATGACCCTGGTCGATGCTGGCGCCGCCGCCGCGCCGCGCATCGACGCCCGTTTTGCAGGCACGCCGAGCGCGGCTTTCTGGACCAGCAACCTCTATATCGGCGACCCGCGTGCAGCCTGGGTGGTGGACTTCAATTCCGGCGCAGCGGCCTTCGAGGCGGTCGCCAACCCGCTGGCCAAAGCGGCGGCGAGCCGGCTCGTACGGGGCACCACGCCGCTGACATCGGCCTGCGACGACGCTGCGGTGGCGCACCTCGTTGACCATGGCAACGGCACCGTCACCGACAGCCGCACCGGGCTGATGTGGCAGCAGTGCAGCGACGGCCTGTCGGGCGCCGGCTGCGCCACCGGTGCACCGGCCGCCTACGCCAGCTTCGCCACCGCAATGGGCCGCGCCACGGCAGTCAACGTTGATGTCGCTGGCGCCGGCCGCGGCCATGCCGACTGGCGGGTGCCGAACCGCAACGAACTCGCGTCCCTGATCAACCGCGCCTGCGAAGCGCCGGCTATCCAGCGCGCACATTTCCCCGGCACCCGATCGGTGAGCTACTGGAGTTCTTCAGCCGCCGGCGCCGGCCGCGCCTGGTATGTCGATTTCAACGACGGCAGCGTCGGCCCCGGTGGCACCACCGGCGACCGATTGCTGCGGCTGGTGCGCGCCGGGCAGTGAGTCCGACCGGCTGATACCGCCCGGCGTCCGGTCGCCTCAGGGCGGGCGAGCGGCGATGGGCCCTTGCGACCTTCGTGCAACCCGTGTCGCCGCCGGCAGCGCGCGCGGCAGGCGGCCCGGGCATGCGTTCTTCGGCCCACGCTCGCGGGGCACCGGCCGTGGCGCCCAAAGATCACCGCATCAACACCGCCCTGGCGCCCACAAACCTGCGGCGACCGCGAATGGGGCCTGCGCCCGCATACCCGAACCGCCTGCCGACCTCGACGGTGGTGATCTGGAAGGAGCACCATGGCTGTGGCCGAAGGGCGGTGGTGGTGCCTGCGGGCGCAGGCCCCATTCGCGGTCGACACGCCGTTGGGTCACTGACGCCGGTGTTG